>NZ_JAKSYK010000182.1:0-62892 GCF_022829425.1 Methylobacterium sp. J-072
GGGCAGAGGCTTGGCGCCTTCCAGAAGGTAAGCCGGGGGTTGACGGCGTTTGCGTTTCTCGACCGGTGTCGCGACCAGGGTACCGTCCTGGACGGCGAGCGTGAGGTCGGTGCCCGTATCGGCTCCGATAGCGGCCAGGACAGCGGGCGGGAGCGTCATCACCCGGGCTCCGCCTTGGCGCCGAACCGTCACGGCGTTGCGCCAAACGCGAAATCCGAGATCGCCCGGCTCGAAGTAGCGCTTCTCCAGGTGCTGGTGGGTGCGCTCTGGGTCGTACTCGCTGTGCCCGGGTAGATGGATCTTGCGGGTTGCGGAAGGTGGCGACGGCGGCCGGGCCGTTGGTCAGGCCGACACCGCCCGGCACGACGAAGGTCGAATTGTCGGAGCGGCTGCTGGCGTCGAAGGCGTAGCCGGCATTGATACCGAAGTAGGCGCCGGTCCAGGTGAACACGGGCACGGGGGTGAACACCGGCGGCGGGGCGGCGCGGCGCGGCAGGTCGGCGGCCGAGGCGGCGCCGGTCAGGAGGGCCGTGGCGGCGCTCGCGAGAAGAAGCTTCTTGATCATCTGGTCCTCAATCTCCCGTTGATCGGGATGTGCCCGGGGACAGGAGGTCAGGACGGCCCGACGCGATAGTGCAACGCTGCAACAGCGCCCGCGAAGGCTCCCGAGCGGTGGCCGAAAAGGTGCGCTGGAACACATCGCGAGCCTGCGATGACTGAGCGCCATGCATTATTCGACCAAAACTGCCGGCCGATAAAAATATGGTTCGGCAATACCGGCGCCTTCGGAGCGTTAACCTGCGTGTAACATTCGCGGCCCTGCACGAGAGCGCTGCCGCCGGTTTCGCTCTCGCTTGTAGATTGCGCCGTAAAGGCAGCGCGTCGGACGGGCCCTCGTAGAATGCGGCGTGGACGACTCAGGCCGTCTCCCTTACCCTCAACCCATGTCAGAGGCCCATTTCCCGCCCGACGAGGGGCTGGTGCGGGCGACCGACCGGCTGGCCGTCGCCCGTTCCCTCGCGGACATCGTATCCATCCTGCGCGAGACGGCGCGGGACATCGTCGGCTCGGACGGGATCGCCGTGGTCCTGCGGGAGGGCGAGTCCTGTTTCTATGCCGCCGAGGACGCGATCGAGCCGCTGTGGCGGGGCCGGCGGTTCCCGCTCACCGCCTGCATCTCCGGCTGGGTGATGCTCAACGACGAGACCGCCGTGGTCCCGGATATCGCGTTCGACCATCGGGTGCCGATCGAGGCCTACCGCACCAAATCGATACGCAGCCTCGTGATGGTGCCGATCGGGTCGCCCGAGCCGATCGCCGCGCTCGGCGCCTATTGGTGCGCGTCGGTGATCCCGGACGACGCGACGGTTTGCCGGCTGGAGACCCTGGCCCATCAGGCCGCGACCGCGCTGGCGGATCTGTGCGGGTCCGTGCCGGCGGAACGCTCCGGCGCGGTCCCGTCGTCCGATCGCGCCACCGGGCAGCCGGGATAGGGTTCGGCCCGGCGGCGCCTTCATTCGCGTCCGCCCGCTTCGGCCCGGCCACGGAGGGCCGAGAGGAGGCCGCCTTCGAGGAGCAGGGCGGATCCGTAATGGAACTCGCTGTCGAAGGGGCTGCGCGAATTCATCGCCAGGGACGCGCTCTGCAGGGCGATGAGCCGGCCGGCCTCGTCGAACAGGCCTGAGCCCGAGCCGCCGTAGCCGTCGTTGCAATCGTGGCGCACGCGGCGGATCGCATCCTCGCTGGGCGGGTCGATCCGGCGGATGGCGCAGCGCTCGAGACTGCTGGGGCCGCGATAATTGCCGTGGCCGGCCGGCGACACCATGGTCACCGGCAGGGCGATGTCCCCGACCGGCAGGTCCGGCGGCTCCGGCAGGGGCTGCGGGGCGGCGTCGGCCGGCCGGTCGAGGCGCAGGATCGCCCAGTCGTCGGTGATGTGCAGGCTGTCGGCGCCCGGCGCGGTTCCGAGCACCAGGCTGCCGGGGTCGAAATCGTAGTTGCGGCCGCCGATCTGGAAGTAGCAATCGGTCACCGGGCGCGTGACCGCGAGGCGGCGATCGCGGAAATTGTGCGCGTTCAGCACCACGGTCGAGGGATCGGCGATCAGCCACGCCGCGGCCGCCTTCTGCGGGACCCCGTCCGGATTGCGGCACCACAGGATGCCGGCGCCGCGGAAGCGGTCGAAATCGGCCCCGGTCAGGTCGCGGCGCCCGTCATGCGGGTAGAGCGCCGCGAGCCGGCCCGTCGTGTCGGCTCGGACCCCTGACCGATCCCCCGCCTGGGCCGCGCCGGCGAGCACCAGCAATGCCGCGAGCAGCCGGATCCGGCCCCGGCCCGGCGCCGGGCGGCCGGCTCCGGTGGGGGCGGCAGGCATTTCGGCGGCGAAGCGCGCTCTGGACCGTATCGAGCCCATCCATCAGCCCCGAAGACTGGAGGCCGAGAACGGACCCGGCCGGGAACACAGTTGTGGGCAGGCCCCGGGGGGCGGTCAAGGCGACCGAGCGTATTACGGATCGCCCGGACGGCATTGCCAAATCATCCCGATAACAAATGTCAGCTTGCCTGAAGACATCGTCGGGCATTGGCGCATAAAACTGAAAGGTGCCAAGAGCTTAATAAGCAGATCATAAAGGTCGAATGTCTCTAAGTCGCAAATACAGCTGACTATCGAAGCGATCGGCTGCGATCGATCTTGCACTGCAACAATCAATAGCCGCGCAGCCGAAGGGCAAGGCGGCCTGGCGAGGAGATGCATCATGAGAAGGCTAGCGGGTTCAGTCTCGGTCCTGGCGATCCTGGCCCTTGCGCCGGTCGGCCTTGCGGGCGCGGCTTCTGCCAACGACAAGCTCATCGAGCAGTCGAAGAGCGGCGACAACTGGGTGATGCCCGGTAAGAACTACGACTCGGACAATTACAGCGACCTGACGCAGATCAACAAAAGCAACGTCAAGCAGCTGAAGCCGGCCTGGACCTTCTCGACCGGCCTGCTCAACGGCCACGAGGGCGCGCCGCTGGTCGTCGACGGCAAGATGTACGTCCACACCTCGTTCCCGAACAACACCTTCGCGCTCGATCTCGACGATCCGGGCAAGATCCTGTGGCAGGACAAGCCCAAGCAGAACCCGGCCGCCCGTTCGGTCGCCTGCTGCGATCTCGTCAACCGCGGGCTGGCCTACTGGCCGGGCGACGGCAAGACCCCGCCGCTGATCCTCAAAACCCTGCTCGACGGCAACGTCGCGGCGCTGAACGCGCAGACGGGCGAGACGGTCTGGAAGGTCGAGAATTCCGACATCAAGGTCGGCTCGACGCTGACCATCGCCCCCTACGTGGTGAAGGACAAGGTGATCATCGGCTCCTCGGGCGCCGAGCTCGGCGTGCGCGGCTACCTCACCGCCTACGACGTGAAGACCGGCGCCCAGATCTGGCGCGCCTACGCCACCGGCCCGGACGAGGATCTGCTGCTCGGCAAGGACTTCAACATCAAGAACGCCCATTACGGCCAGAAGGGCCTGGGCACCTCGACCTGGGAGGGCGACGCCTGGAAGATCGGCGGCGGCACCAACTGGGGCTGGTACGCCTACGACCCAGGCACGAACCTAATCTATTTCGGCACCGGCAACCCGGCGCCGTGGAACGAGACCATGCGTCCGGGCGACAACAAGTGGACGATGACGATCTTCGGCCGCGACGCCGATACCGGTGAGGCCAAGTTCGGCTACCAGAAGACGCCCCACGACGAGTGGGACTATGCCGGTGTCAACGTGATGATGCTGTCCGAGCAGAAGGACAAGGACGGGAAGCTGCGGAAGCTCCTCACCCACCCGGACCGCAACGGCATCGTCTACACCCTCGACCGCACGGACGGCTCGCTGGTCTCGGCCAACAAGATCGACGACACGGTCAACGTGTTCAAGTCGGTGGATCTGAAGTCCGGTACGCCGGTGCGCGACCCGGAATACGGCACACGGATGGATCACCTCGCCAAGGACATCTGTCCCTCGGCGATGGGCTACCACAACCAGGGGCACGATTCCTACGATCCGAAGCGCCAAGCCTTCTACATGGGCATCAACCACATCTGCATGGATTGGGAGCCGTTCATGCTGCCCTACCGGGCGGGTCAGTTCTTCGTCGGCGCGACGCTGAACATGTATCCGGGCCCGAAGGGCGACCGGCAGAACTACGAGGGCCTCGGCCAGATCAAGAGCTACAACGCCATCACCGGCAAGTTCAACTGGGAGAAGATGGAGCGCTTCGCCGTCTGGGGCGGCACCACCGCCACCGCCGGCAACATCGTCCTGTACGGAACGCTGGACGGCTTCATCAAGGCGCGCGACTCGGACAACGGCGACCTGCTCTGGAAGTTCAAGCTGCCGTCCGGGGCGATCGGCTACCCGATCACCTACACCCACAAGGGCACCCAGTACGTCGCCATCTACTACGGCGTCGGCGGCTGGCCGGGCGTGGGCCTGGTGTTCGACCTGCAGGATCCGACCGCCGGCCTCGGCGCGGTGGGCGCCTTCAAGAAGCTCGCCAACTACACCCAGATGGGCGGCGGCGTGGTCGTGTTCTCGCTGGACGGCAAGGGCCCGTACGACGACCCGAATGTCGGCGAGTACGCGCAAGCAGCCGCCAAGTAATCCGCACCTGATCCGCGCTTCCTAGCGCCCGCTCCGCCGCCCCGTCCGGGCGGCGGAGTCCCGGCTCGGCGGACCCTGCGCACGGGTCGCCCCCCGACAAGAACCATTGAGGGAACGAAACCATGCCGCTCCTCGGCGGACTCCTTCGCGCGGCGACCTGTGCCGCGGCCCTGCTCGCCCTCGCGATCCCAGCCCCAAAGGCCTGGGCCCAGGAATCGGAGGCGCAGGCCATCCAGTCCGAGCCCGGCAAGGCTGCGGCCGCGCCCAAACCCGACCCGTCCACCTTACGGATCTGCGCCTCCGAGAAGCAGCCGCCGCTGTCCATGCGCGACGGCTCCGGGCTGGAGAACCGGGTCGCCGCCGCGGTCGCGGAGGCGATGGGGAAGAAACCCGTTTTCGTCTGGCTCGCCAAGCCGGCGATCTACCTCGTGCGCGACGGGCTGGAGAAGCGGACCTGCGACGTGGTCGTCGGTCTCGACAGCGACGACCCCCGGGTGCTGACCACGAAGCCCTATTACCGCAGCGGCTACGTCTTCATCACCCGCGCCGACAAGGACCTCGACGTGACGTCGTGGTCGGACCCGCGCCTCAAGACCGTCGACCACATGGTCGTGCCCCTGGGCTCCCCGGGCGAGGCGATGCTCAAGGATATCGGCCGCTACGAGGAGGACATGGCCTACCTCTACTCGCTGGTCGGCTTCCGGGCGCCGCGCAACCAATACACGCAGATCGATCCGGCCCGGATCGTCAGCGAGGTCGCCAACGACAAGGCGGATGTGGGCGTCGCCTTCGGGCCCGACGTGGCCCGCTACGTCAAGGACTCGCCCGTGCCCCTGCGCATGACCCTCGTGCCGAACGACACGGTGAGCAGCGACGGCCGCACGATGCCGCAGAGCTTCGACCAGTCCATGGGCGTGCGCCAGGACGACACGGCGCTCCGCGACGCCCTCGACGCCGCCATCGCCAAGGCCAAGCCGCAGATCGACGCGATCCTGAAGCAGGACGGCGTCCCGGTGGCGACGAACTGACCCGCACCGCGCGGCCGGCGAGCGAGCGCCGCGCGATCCAGTCCCCGTGAAGCGAATGTAAGATGACGAAGACCACGCGTATCCGGTTGATGCTTCTGGCCGGCGCCGCCTCGGCGCTCTGTGCGGCCGCCGTGATGGCCCAGCCGCAATCCGGGCCGCAGACCGGCCTGATCTTCCGCAACACCATCACCGGTGAGCCGCTGGACCTCGCCGAGGGCAAGCCCGGCGGGCGCGATACCCAGGCGGTCCAGACGTTCTTCCAGACCGGCAAGAACCTCTACATCGACGACAAGGCGTGCCTGCGCAACGGCGAGAGCCTGTACCTGACCTCCTGCTCCGGCTGTCACGGGCATCTCGCCGAGGGCAAGGTCGGGCCCGGCCTCAACGACAATTACTGGACCTATCCGGCCAACACCGAAGATACCGGCCTGTTCGCGACGATCTGGGGCGGGGCCAACGGCATGATGGGCCCGCACAACGAAGATCTGAACCCGGATGAGGCGCTGCAAGTCATCGCCTGGATCCGGCATCTCTATACCGGCCCGGTCCAGGATGCCGCCTGGCTGACCGACGAGCAGAAGAAACACTACACGCCTTTCAAGGAAGGCGAGACCTTCGCCAAGGACGTGCCCGGCCAGTGCAAGCCGCTGGAGTGAGCGTCCGCGCGGAGCAGCGCCCGGCCGAGCCGGCGCCAAAGACCGGCCCGTCGGGCCGCCCTGGGAGCGAACGCAAGGAGTCGACGATGCGCAACAGAATCCTGATCACCGCCGCGATGATGGCCGCGGGGGCGCTCTGCGCCCTGCCGGCCCTGGCCTATGACGGGCAGACCTGCAAGGCGCCGGGCAATTGCTGGGAGCCCAAGCCCGGCTTCCCCGACAAGGTCGCGGGGTCGAAGTACGACCCGAAGCACGACCCCAAGGAGGTCGGCAAGCAGGCGGAATCCATCAGGCTGATGGAAGAGCGCAACCGCAAGCGCATCGAGAACGCGAAGAAGACCGGCAAGTTCGAATACGACGTCAGCAAGATCTCGGCGAACTGAGTCGCGAAGATCCAAATCCATCCCTCATCCTGAGGTGCCCGGCGATCGAAGATCGCTGGGCCTCGAAGGAGGGCTCCAGAGATCGCAACGGCTTCTGGAGGGCTCCTTCGAGGCTTCCGCTTCGCGGAAGCACCTCAGGATGAGGTCGAGGATAGGAAGTCGACAGGCTTCCGGTCTTCGATGTCGCCGCGCGTCGCCGAGCCGGTCGCGCGCCTCGGTCCGGTCTCTCCCTGAGGCCGGCCGCCTTGTCCCGGAACCAGCGCGATGAACACGCTCCACCCCGGCGACGCCAAGCTCACCGATTGGCGGGCCTCGGCCGCCCGCTTCGAGGCGGAGGTCGCCAAGGCGGTGGTCGGCCAGGCGCGGGTCATCCGCCTCGTCACCACGGCGATCTTCGCCCGCGGCCACGTCATGCTCGAAGGCGATGTCGGCGTCGGCAAGACCACGCTGCTGCGCGCGGTCGCTCGGGCCCTGGGGGGCGCCTACGAGCGCGTCGAGGGTACGGTCGACATGATGCCGACCGACCTGATCTACCACACCTACCTCGCCGAGGACGGCCGCCCCCGGGTCGAGCCGGGGCCGGTCCTGCGCCAGGCCGAGGATCTGGCGGTGTTCTTCTTCAACGAGATCAACCGGGCGCGCCCGCAGGTCCATGCCCTGCTCCTGCGGATCATGGCCGAGCGCAGCGTCACGGCCTTCGCCCGGGAGTACCGGTTTCCCAACCTCCAGGTCTTCGCCGACCGCAACCGGGTCGAGCGCGAGGAGACCTTCGAGCTGCCGGCCGCCGCCCGGGACCGCTTCCTGATGGAGATCGGGATGGACGCCCCGCGCGACCCGGAGGCAAGGCGCGCGCTGGTGTTCGATCCGCGCTTCCACGACACCGACCGGCTGATCGCGGAGGTGGCCGAGGGCGTGCTCGACCAGGCCCGCCTCGGCGCCATCGCGGCCTCGATCCAGGTCGCGATCCAGGCCTCGCCGGAGATCGAGACCTACGTGGTCGGGCTCTGGGACGCGCTGGTGCGCCCCGCGGAGGCCGGGATCCGCCTCTCGGGGATCGACATGGCGACGCTGGTGCAGGGCGGCGCCTCGCCGCGCGGCCTCGCCTTCCTGGTCCGGGCGGCCCGGGTCCGGGCCTGGCTGGAGGGGCGGGACTGGCTCGTCCCCGAGGATGTCCGCGCGGTCTTCCCTGAGGTGATGGCGCACCGCATCTTCCTGGAGCCGGTCCACGAGATGCGCCGCAGCGCGATCGTCCCGGACCTGTGCCGGGCGGTGTTCGAGACGGTGCCGGCCCCATGACCGGGACGCCCTCGGCCGAGATCGTCTACCTGCCGCGCTGGCGCCCGCGAGGGCGTCGGTTCGGGGCGCATCGCGGCCAGGAGGCCGGCGGCCTGGGCACTTTTCGCGATCAGGTCCCGTTCCTGACCTTGCCGGATGCTCGCCGGATCGACCTGCGGGCGAGCCTGCGCGACCCGTTCGACGGCGTGCATGTCCGCCGCTTCGAGATGCGCAACGCCGTCGAGGTCTGGGTGCTGATCGACCTCTCGGCCTCGATGCGCTTCCGGGGCGCCGGCGACCGCCTGCGGCTCGCCGGCGCCCTCTGCGCCGGGCTCGCCGCCTCGGCGACCCGGATCGGCGACGGGTTCGGGGTGATCGGCTGCGACCGCGCCTTGCGGGCGGACCTGTACCTGCCGGCCACCCGCCGGCGTGGGCCGGCCGTCGCCATGGCCGAGCGGATCGCGGCGGCGCGCTGCGAGGCGCGTGGTGCCGAGGGGCTGCTGGAGGCCGCGCGCCTGCTGTTCGGCCGGCCGCGGCTGGTCTTCCTGGTCTCGGATTTCCGCTGGCCGCAGGCCCTGATCGCGCAGGTCTTCGCGGCGCTGGCGCTCCATGACACGGTTCCGGTGCTGCTCGCCGACAGCGCCGAGGATGCCGGCCTGCCGGATTGGGGCTTGGTCGAGCTCGACGACCTCGAAGGCGCCGGGCGCCGCCTTGTGTTCCTGCGCCCGGCCCTGAAGCGGCGCTGGATCGCCCGCGAGCAGGCCCGGCGCGAGGCCTTGCGCAGCCTCGCCGCCGCGTCCTCGGCCCGGGCGCCGTTCCACCTGGAAGACCGCTTCGACGCCCAGGCGCTCACCCGCCACCTGCTGGCCACCTGAGATGGCGGGGGTTCGCGCCAAAAGTCCTGGTTTCAAAAGGTCTTCGACCTTTTGCGGGTGCAGGGCAGAGCCCTGCGATCGGAGGAAGCCCAAGGCATCAGGGCTCCGCCCCGATACCCCGCCGAAGGGCTTCGCCCTTCGGAATCCCATGATTGCGGTTTGCTGCGCGCTGCTGCTTCAGGCCGGCGCCGCCGTGGCGCAGGTGCGCTCCGTCGAGGTGCGGGTGCCCCGCGCCTTCGGGTATTTTCTGGGCGACCTGGTGCGGGCCCAGGCCGACATCGCGGTCGATCCCGGCTTCACGCTGCAGCGTGCCTCCCTGCCGGCGCCGGGGCCGCTGACCTACTGGCTGGACCTGCGCGACATCACGGTCGAGGAGAGCCCCGGCCGGGTCCGGCTGCACCTCACCTACCAGAGCTTCTACGCGGCGCTCGATGCCCGCCAGGTTGCGATCCCGGGCTTTGCCGTGTCGCTGGAGAGCGCGGCGGCGGGGGGCACGACCTCGGCCAGGGCCGAAATTCCCGGCTGGTCGCTGGGCGTCTCGCCCCTGCGGGAGGTCCAGCCCGAGAAGCACGACGATCCGGCCGAGTACCTGCGGCCGGACGGGCGCGTCCCCCGGCTCGACCCGCTGCCGGACTTGCGGGCCGCCCTCGTCGCCCTCGGGGCGGCCGTGCTGGGGCTCGCCGCCCTCGGCACCGATCGCGGCTGGTTCGCGCGGCCCGGGCGCCCCTTCGCCAAGGCCGCCCGCGCATTGCGCCGGTTGGGCCGCGAGGGCGCGGACGGCTATCGCGAGGCCCTGCGCCTGATCCATCGCGGCCTTGACGAGACCGACGGCCGCCGGGTGCTGGCCGACGACCTCCCAGCCTTCCTCGACCGGCATCCGGCCTTCCGCCGGGAGGGCCCGGCCCTGGCTCGGTTCTTCGACGCGTCGCGCCGGGCCTTCTTCGGCCGCGAGGTCGAGGCCGCCCGGGCCAGCCTGCCCTGGCCCGAGGTCGAGGCCGGCCTGCGCCGGCTCGCCGTCGCCGAGCGGGAGGCCTGAGCGATGACGGTCGGGTCGCTCGGGGTCGCGTCGCCCACCTGGCTGTGGTTGCTGCCGCTCGCGCTGCTGCCGCTCGTCGCCTCCGGGCGCCGGCGGGTCGCAGTCGCGGCGCTCGCCGCGGCGCCGGCCGATGCGGCCTCGCGTTGGATCGCCCGGCTGCTGCGGGGCGCGGGCGTGCTCGCCATCAGTGGCTTGGTGATGGCGCTCGCCGGTCCCTACGGCGCCGGCGCGCCGGTGACCCGGATCGGCATCGGCGCGCAGATCTCGATGCTGATCGACCGGTCCGGCAGCATGAACGAGACGTTTGCGGGCCGGCAGCCCTCGGGCGCGGAGGAATCGAAGGCGGCCGCGTCCCGGCGCCTGCTGGCCGATTTCGTCGGCGCCCGGGCGCACGACCTGTTCGCGGTCACCGCCTTCTCGACCGCGCCGATGCTGGTCATGCCCATGACCGACCGGCACGCGGCCGTGCGCGCCGCCATCGCGGCGATCGACCGGCCCGGCCTCGACTACACCAACGTCGCCCGCGGCCTCGCGATGGCGCTGTCGCAATTCGCCCCGGAGAGCAGCGGCTCCCGCGTGCTGCTGTTCATTTCCGATGGCGCCGCGGTGATCGACCCGCGGGTGCAGGATGCCCTGCGCGCCGCCTTCGCCAAGCTGCACCCGAACCTGTACTGGCTGTTCCTGCGCACCAAGGGCTCGCCCTCGATCCACGACCGGCCGGCCGGGGAGGACACGCCCCAGGCCGCACCCGAGCGGCATCTCGACCTGTTCTTCAAGAGTCTCGGCGTGCCCTACCGGGCCTTCGAGGCCGAGGGCGCCCCCGCGGTCGCCGACGCCATCGCGCAGATCGCCGCCCTGGAGCGCAACCCGATCCCCTATACCGAGCCGCGCCCCCGCCGCGACCTGACCGGCTTCGCCTACGCGCTCGCCGGGCTCGGGCTTTTCTTGCTGGTCCTGGCGGCCCTCGCCGAGGCGGATTTTTTTGCGATGGGCGCCCAACCGCGCGCGTCGCGGGAGCAGCGGACAGATCCGGATCTCAGGAGGGCGGCATGATGATGCGGTCCGGTATCCTCCTGGGCCGGCGCCGCGCCGCCGCACACGCGCGCGTCTCCCTCCCCCCTCTGCGGGGGAGGGGGGCCCCCGAAGGGGGTCGGGAGAGGGGAGCGACGGTGCCGGATGGGTCGCGCCGGGCTTCAGATCCTGAAACGTCGCGCCGCCCCTCTCCCCCCCTGCTGCGCAGGGTACCCTCCCCCGCAGAGGGGGGAGGGAGGGCGCGTGCCATCTCCGGATTGGGTCAGCTTTCCGGCCTGGGAGGATCCGAAGTCCGATCCGTGAGTCCGGTTGCCCGCACGCGAGAGCGCATCCGTGCCGCGTCCAGCCATGCGTGAGTCCGGTCGCCGCCTCTGGGGCCGGCTTCGGCCGCGGCTCCTTCTCGCCCTGCCGGTGCTGCTCGGCCTCGCGGCCTTGGGCTTCGGCGTGTCCGCCTGGCGGGCGGATTCGGCCAACCGGAGCATCGCGGCGCTCGAAGCCGGCACGGATCTCGATGTCGGGACCGGGGCGCCAGCGCCTGTCCTGGTGGCGCGGATCGGCTACCTCGCCGGGCACGGGCGGCTGGAGGAGACCGAGCCCCTGGTCGCCGCCCTTGACCGGGCCGGTGCCGCCGACGCCGCGTCCCGCGCGCGCTACCGAATCGCCAACGCAAGGATGCGCGAGGCCTTCGGGCTCCTGACCCGCGGCGCCCTCGACAAGGCCGGCCCGCAGGTGACCCTGGCCCGCCAGGATTACCGCCGTGCGCTGCGCGACCGGCCGGATTTCTGGGACGCGAAGTTCAACCTCGACGTGGCCTCGCGGCTGATCCGCGATTTTCCGGAGTTCGACCGCGCCAGCGGCGACGAGATGCGCGCCGAGCCGAAGCAGATCTGGACCGACATCCCCGGGCAGCCGAGGGGCGGACCATGAGCCGGCAAACGGTTTTGAAAAGCTTGCCGCTCGCGCGCAACCTGCGCGGGCGCCGCTTCCAGGCTCTGGCTCTTGCCCTCGTGCTGGTCATCGCCGCCCTGGTGGTGCCGGTCTTGCCGGTCACCCGCACGGGCGTCGCGGTGCTGGCGGTGGTGGACATCACCGGCTCGATGAACGTGCGCGACTACGCGGCCGAGGGCCGTCCGGCGAGCCGGCTGGAGACCGCCAAGGCGGCCCTGCGCCGGCTGGTGGCGGACCTGCCCTGCGGCTCGCGGGTCGCGCTGGCGCTGTTCACCGAGCGAAAGCCCTTCCTGCTGTTCGAGCCCGTGGAGGTCTGCGCCGAGTTCGCGCCGCTCGACGGCGCCCTGGCGGCGCTCGACTGGCGGATGGCCTGGGAGGGCGACAGCCGCATCAGCGCCGGCCTCTACCGAGCGGTCGAGATGGCGGCGGGACTCGGCACGGACCTGCTGTTCGTCACGGACGGCCAGGAGACGCCGCCGCTCCCCGCCGGGCAGGTCCCGCCCTTCGAGGGCAAGCCGGGGGCGGTCCGCGGCCTGATCGCCGGCGCCGGCGCCTACGGCCTGTCGCCGATTCCGAAATTCGACGATCGCGGCCGCGAGAGCGGTTTCTACGCCGAGACCGACGTGCAGCAGGAGAACCGGTTCGGGCCGCCGCCGGCCGATGCCGAATCCCGCGCCGGCTACAACCCGCGCAACGCCCCGTTCGGCGCCGCCGCCGCCCAGGGCAGCGAGCATCTCTCGTCGGTGCGCGAGGGGCACCTGACGCAGCTCGCCGCGGTCACGGGCCTCGCCTACGCCCATCTCGACGGGCCGGGCGGGCTCGACCGGCCCCTGATCGCGGCCGCGACCCCGCGCCCGCTTCCGGGTCGGATCGACCTGCGCCCTGTCCTCGGCGCCCTGGCGCTCGCCCTCGTGCTCGGCGTCCTGCTGGCGGCGCCTTTGCGCGGCCTCGGCCGCCGCATCACCCCGTTCCCCTTCACCCACCGTTTGCGTTTCCGGAAAGCCTGATCATGCGTCGCGTCCTCGCTACCCTCGCCGTCCTGCTCGCCGCCGGCACCGCTCTGGCCCACGGGCCGACGCCCCAAAAGATCGATCAGACCATCACGATCCGGGCGACGCCGGACGCGGTCTGGAAGGTGGTCGGGCCGTTCGGCGGCATCGGCGCCTGGCATCCGGACGTGGCCAAGGTCGAGGCCGAGCGTGGCGAAGGCGTTGGGGGCGACGGCGCAGGCGCCGTCCGCAAGGTCACGCTGAAGCGCGGCGGTACCCTGGTCGAGGGCCTCGACGAGTGGAAGGGAGCGGAGCGGACCTATTCCTACCGCCTGTCCGACCCCGATCTCGACGCCTTGCCGGTCTCGTCCTACTCGGCGACCCTCACGGTGACGCCGGACGGCGAGGGGGCGAAGGTCGAGTGGATGGGCCGCTTCTACCGGGGCGATACCGGCAACGAGCCCCCCGAGAACCTGAACGACGAAGCCGGCAAGGAAGCGATGAACCGCTACTTCGCCGAGGGCCTCAAGGGCCTGAAGGCGAAGCTGGAGAGCGGGCCGCAACGATGAGGTTTTCGCGGCATCTCGCCTGGATCGTCGGCCTCGCGCTCGCCGCCGGGCCGGCGGTGGCGGGTTCCGTCTGGGTCGCGAGCCAGCAGGGCGCCCGCGCCACCCGGATCGAGCGGCCGGACGGCGCGCGAGTCGCAGAGGTTGGCGCCGCGGTCGCGGTGGCGCCGTCCCCGGCGGTGGTCGCGGGCGGTCCCGGCGGGCGGCTCTATCTCAGCCATCCGGACGGCCGCGCGATCACGGCGATCGCCGCCGACGGGGCGAGCCGGCACTGGCCCGTCCCCGGCCAGCCCTTCGGGCTCGCGGCCGACCCGGACGGACGCAGCCTCTATGTCGGCGACTGGTCCGGCAATCGGGTGCTGCGCGTCTCGGCGGAGACCGGCGCGGTCGAGGCCGAGGTGGCGGTCGGACGCGACCCGGCCGGGCTGGCCCTCGGCGCCAACGGCCGGCTCTACGTGGCCGAGCGCGAGGGCCGGAGCGTCGGCGTGGTCGACACCGCCCGGATGGTGCGGATCGCTGGTATCCCGGTCGGCGAAGGTCCCTTCGCCCTGGCCTACGACCCGGTCCGCGACCGGGTCTACGTCGCCAACGTGCGCAGCAACGACCTCACCGTCATCGACGCGGGCGCGCTGAAGCCCGTCGCGACCGTACCGGTCGGGGCGAGCCCCTACGGCGTCGCCATCAGCCCGGACGGGCGCCGCGTGGTCGTTACCAACCAGCATGCCGGCACCGTCTCGATCGTCGATGCCGAGGCGCTCACCGTCACCGCCACGGTCCCGGTCGGCCGCTATCCCGAGGGCGTGGCGATCCTCGGCGACCGCGCCTATGTAGCCAACTGGTTCTCCGACGACGTCTCCGTCATCGACCTCGCGACGCTGAAGGAGACGGGCCGGATCCCGGTGGCCGAGGGGCCGCGCACCCTGGTGGCGGATCCGCCGGCCCGCGGGGAGGGCGGCCGGTGAGGCGGGCGCTCGCCAGCCTGATGGCCGCCGGCCTCATGCTCGCCGCTTGCGACCGGCCTCAGGAACCCGGCTCGGAGGAGGGCCAGGCCGTGGTGGCGCGGACCTCGGAGAGCGAACTGCCAGCCTGGCTATCGCCCACCGACGGGACCGACCCGGCGCGCTGGCTCGCCGGCCGGGAGGTCGGCCACTCGCTGCCGGCCGGCGCCGAACCCGTCCGGGCGCTACAGGAGGCGCTCACGGAGGCCAAGGCCGGCTTCATCGAGGATCCGCGCATGATTGCCAACCGCACGGCCCAGCTCGGGCAGATGCTCGCCGAGATCGGCAAGACTGAGCGATACGCGCTGCTGCTCACCGGGTTCAGCACCGTCGCGGCCCGGCGTGGCCGCCACAAGAGTCTCTACGGGGAGATGTGCCAGCATTATTTCAACACCCGCGCCCGGGGCGTCGACCACGCCGCCGCCCTGGCGCTGCTCGCCGAAAGGTTCGCGCCCGGCCTCGGCACGGGGGAGTCGCCATGAGGGCCCCACGATGAGGGCCCCCCTATGAGCGCCGCGCCGCGCTGTGTCGCGTCAGGCTTGGCCGAGCCCGCGTCCCGGCGGTCCGCCCGGCCGCGCGAGCTGCTGATCGTCGACGACCACCCGATCGTCCTCCAGGGCTTCCGGCTGCTCGCCGAGGAGGCCGGGATCGCCCGCGTCCACGAGGCCCGCGACATCGTCGGCGCCTACCGCACGTTCCACCGCCACCGGCCTTCCGTGGTGGTGACCGACTTGAGCTTCCGAGACGACGGCCTGTCCGGCCTGTCGCTGATCCGCCGGATCCGCGCGCTGGAGCCGGGCGCGCGCATCCTCGCCCTGAGCATGCACCGGGATCCGGTCATCGTCGCCCGCGTCCTGGAATGCGGGGCCCTGGGCTTCGTGCTCAAGGATACGCCCGCCGCCGCCTTCCTGGAGGCGCTGGAGGCGGTGACCAACGGCCGCTCCTACCTGCCCCACGACATCGCCATCGAGATCGCGATGCTGAATGCCGGCGCGCGCGACCGGCCGCTGGCGAACCTGAGCAGCCGGGAGATGCAGATCCTGGTGCTGATCGGGAAGGGCAAACCCTACGACGAGATCGCCGAGATCCTGACGCTCAACTACCGCAGCGTCGTGAACGCCACCGCCGCGCTGCGATGCAAGCTCGGCGTCGGCAGCATGGCGGAGCTCATGCAGATCGCTGCGGCCCAGGCCGGGACCGTCTCCTGACGGGCACGGCCGGGCCACGCATGCCGGCCGAGACACCAGACATCGCGACGCGAGAGTAAGTCCGGCCGAAGTCGCGGCCGCGCGATGTTGTGTGCCAGTCGGCGAAGTGAATCGATGATGATGAAGGCGATCGCGAGTATTTACGAATAAAGATCATCATTTATCCGAGGGCATAAGGCTAAAAAAATCAGAAAAATTGATGCCCGACATGTTGGAGCCGGAAAGATTCTCTTGTTAGCAGGGCCCGCCGACGGCGAATCATCTTGATCCGGGCACGGTCTCATAGGCGGCAGGCGAGGCCGCGTGAGCCGTCCGGCAAGATGCCGATCGGACAACAAGACATCCCAATCCATCGAGGCGGGGGCTTCCATGCGCGTCAACGCGACCGTCGTGCCGAGTTACGATTACAAAACCGCCCTGGCTGCAGGCTTCCTGGGCGGAAACCTGTCGAGCTTCGTCAAATGGGGCTCCGAGATCCCGTTCCCGCCCCGGGAGGCCGGGCGCATCTCCCCGCCCTTCGCCATCCTCAAATGGCTCGGCCTGAACGTCGAGGACATGACCTATACGTTCACCGGGCACGTCATCAATTACGGCGTCGCGCTGATGCACCAGGGGTTCTCGATCTTCTTCGGCCTGTTCTATTGCCTGGCCGCCGTCACGGTCCCGCTCGTGACCCTGTGGCAGGGCCTGGCCTTCGGGCTGGTCATCACCCTCTTCTTCCACGGCCTCCTGCTGCCGCTCGGCGGATGGGCTCCGCATCTGTGGCAGATCTCCGGCCACGAGGCGTTCTCCGAAGTGTTCGGCCACCTGCTCTGGGCCTGGTCGATCGAGATCGTGCGGCGCGACATGATGGGCCCGCGCCTGAGCGCGCGACACGTGTAACCGGCGGCGCCGCGCGCTCTACCGGGGCGGAGTCTCCGCCATCGCCCGTACGCGGGCCACGAAGCGCATGCTGGCCTCGGGGCTGGCGCGCAGGAGATAGGATCGCACGAGGTCCAGGAGGGCGGCGGCGTCAGGGCTGTGCCCGTCCCGCGTTTCCGCGCCCGATGCGAAGAAGCTGGAAACCGGCACGCCCAGCGCCCGTGCGATCTCGCCCAGCGGGCTTCCGAACGATGCGGTGCGGGTCTCCGGGCCCGACGGTTTGGAATCGTCACACATGATCGGTTCAACGCGGCGTGAGATCGATCTTCAGATCGGTTGTGCGGGCGAAGTGGCGGGGCCTGACAATCCAACCCCCCTGCGACGCAAATGCATCCCGCTCCGATCATGAAATTTCGGACAGGTTCTCGGATGAAATGGTACGCTCCCGCACCAAATCGTCCTGACGCGGCCAAGCGGGATCAACACGATGGGACAGCGCTCGAAGACGCCGGTCAACGCGATCGACGGCTTCGGTGAACCGCTCGACCGGCTCCGCGCCGCGCTGGAAGCGTCATGCGTGGTCGGCGTCTGGGACTGGGACATCGTCCGCCACACGGTTGTGTACGATGCCGGTGCGGCGCTGCTGCTGGCCGGCGATCCCGCGCTGGCGGACACCGAACTCGACGGCACCACCGCCATGGCCGCCGTGCATCCCGCCGACCATGCCTGGCTGCTCGAACATATCCAGCAAGCCTCGAAGACCAGCGGCCTGGTGATCGCGGAGTATCGGGTCGTCGCGCAGGACGGCACAGTGCGTTGGTTGCTCAGCCGCGGACGTACGTTCCAGGATCCGAACGGGCGTCCGGTCCGCTCCCGCGGCATCATCATCGACATCACCGAGATGCATCAGGGCAGCGAGCGCTACGTCTTGGGCAACCTGTCGGCGCCGGTCGATCCCCTGGAGCGGGCTGCGGACCTGGCCATCGCGCTGAAGCGGACGCTCGACGCCGCGACGCCGCCCGAAGTCCGGGTTGCCACGGACGTGCTGCTGATGAGCCTCGGCCGCGCGATCGCCCGAACCGGCGGCGTGGGCTGAACCGCCCCGATCCCGGCCTGCTCGCGCCCGAGCGCCGGGAACATGCCGCGTCCCTGTCGCCTTGGCTCTCCACGAAACACACGGGAGGACCCTATGGGACAGGATGTCGACGCGGCGCGCGAAGCCCTCGGAACGGTGCCGCCGGCACGGCCGGCGGGCGCGGTGAAGACGCCCGACTCCGCCGCCGGCGGCAGCGGCCCGCACGCACCGGGCCACCCCGAAGCGTCGGGCGAGACGGCCCCGGAGAGCGGCGGCTACGACACGCGACCGCCCACCCCCCGGCCTGACAACCGCAAGGGCGGCCACGGCGCCGGCTGACATCTCATTCGGCGGCCGCCCTTCGCGGGAGACCCGCGGAGGGCGGCCGCTTCGAGACGCGGCCCGGGATTCGCCTCCGGGTTGGGGGTGTTGCTCCAACGATGTTTTTCGGGGGCCAAGTTTATTCCGAAGATATTCAGAAAAATTATTTTTTGGAACCAAATGTAACCTATGTCTAAAACCGTGAGACGTGATCCGTAAATACCAGTTGAATGGAACGTATCACGGAGCGGAGGGATTGATGGGGTCCGGAATGATCGACGGAGCCCACCATGCGTACCACTCTTGCCGCCCTTGTTGTCGCCACGCTGTTCGGGTCGAGCGCCTTCGCGCAGACCACCGTGACCGGCACGCCGGCGGCTCCCGACGCTAAGACGAGCCAGCAATCCGGCGGGCAGGAGAGCGTCACCCGGCCGAACACCGACAAGATGACGCCCAACGGCACCGGCACCGCCGCCCATGCCAACGTCCAGCTCGAGAAGGGCGCCAACAGCTTCACCGAGGGTGAGGCACGCGCGCGGCTCGAGAAGTCCGGCTACGCGGACGCCAAGGATCTCATGAAGGACGGTGACGGCATCTGGCGCGGCACCGCCATGCATGGCGGCAAGCCGGTCAAAGTCGGCCTCGATTTCAAGGGCAACGTCTCGGCCCAGTGATCCGCTGACCGCGACCCCCGACCTGCACGAAGGAGACTTCACATGGCTCAGCAAACCATTACGGCCCTCTACGATCGCTACGAGGATGCCAGCACGGCTGTCGGCAAGCTCGAGGCCGGCGGCATCCCGCACAGCGACATCAGCCTCGTCAGCAACAACGAGGGTGACCGCCATGCCGGCCGCACCGGCACGGACAGCACCCATGTCAGCGAGGACACCAAGGAGAAGGCCAAGGACGGGACCGGCACCGGAGCCACGCTCGGCACCGTGGTCGGCGGCGCGGCCGGCCTGTTGGCCGGTCTCGGCCTGATCGCGATCCCGGGGGTCGGGCCGGTGGTGGCCGCGGGCTGGCTCGTCGCCACCCTGACGGGCGCTGGGATCGGTGCCGCCGCGGGTGGCTTGGGCGGTGCGCTCACTGGCGCCGGCGTCAGCGAAAAGGACGCCCATGCCTATGGCGAAGGCGTACGCCGGGGCGGGACGCTGGTCACCGTTCGGGTCGACGAGGCGCGCACCACGATGGTGCCGATGGTGATGGACGTTCTGGAGCAGCACGGCTCGGTCGATCTCGACCAGAAGGCCAGCGCCTGGCGGGCCGACGGCTGGGAGGCTCCGGCTGCGACGGCCGGGACCGCCGGCGCTGGTCCGATCGATGGCCGGAACCGGGTGCGGTCCTACCCGGGCACCACGAGCCTCTAATCGCGCGAAGCGGCCGAGGCGGCGTCAGCCGGATCGGTCCGCAACCTGTCGAAACGCTTCCATCTCCACGTCGGCGGCCGGGACCTGTGTCCCGGCCGCTTTTCATTTGGGGATGCCGAGGGCCGCGACGGTCTTGAGGGCGCGTCGCCTCTTCCGAAAGCCGGCAACCATTTTTCGAGCCGATGCGCCGACATTCCTGTGACGCGGCCTGCCCCGAAGCGCGTCCTATGAACAAAATAACGTTGAAAGCCGCATTTGGTGTGTTGAATCCCAAGTCGGCCCGAAACAACAAGGGGAGCGTTGCACGATCAGAAGGGCTCAATATGAACGAGGCATCCTATGGGAAATCTTCCAACTTCACCGAGTTGGCGGTTGATCTTGTCGCCGCCTACGTCGCGAACAATCCTGTCCCGGCTACAGAGCTGCCGGCACTGATCGCCCGGGTCTACGGCGCGATCGCCAGCCTGGCCTCCGGCACGGCGCCGGTCGAGGGCGGCGCGGCCGCGCCCGTCGACAAGCCGAGCCCGGCCCAGATCCGCAAGTCGGTCCAGCAGGACGGGATCGTCAGCTTCATCGACGGCAAGACCTACAAGACGCTCAAGCGGCATCTGGCCGCCAACGGCCTGAGCCCGCAGAGCTACCGCGAGCGCTACGGCCTGCCATCCGATTATCCCATGGTCGCCCCGAGCTACGCCGAGCAGCGCTCCGCCCTCGCCAAGGCGATCGGTCTGGGCCAGCCCGGCTCCATGGCCAAGCGCAAGGGCAAGGTCGCCTGAGGGAGTCGTCCCCGACGGGGCAGGCCCTGAGCCGCCGTCATCGCGTCCGTCGACGGGTTCGATCCGCCTGGAACCTGACCGTCTCGACGGTCAGGGCAAAGATTTGCCGGCGAAGACGAGGACGATCCGCATCAAACGCGATCGTCAGGCCGATCCGCTCCGCCATCGCGCCGAGCGCACCCGCTGGGTGAGACGGATCTCCACAGAGCGTTCGTGCGGTTGTGGGTGCATCCCAACGCCCCTATGTATAGAACATATCAGGAACATCAGCGTGCGGATGGGCGGCGGTCTGTCTCGATGCCGCGGCCTTGAACGGAACCGGAGGGCTGTCGATTGATCGAGGAACGGCCGATGCCGACGAAGCTCTACCGCTTCCACTGCACGGACGGGCATGAGCTGGTGATCGACCTCACGGGCCGGCGCCTGCCGACCTTGGCACAGACGCGTGTCCATGCCGAGCGGGTCGCCCTCGGGCTTATGGAGCGGGTCGAGCGGTTCGACTGGTCGGGCTGGCAGGTCGAGGTCTACGACGCGAAGGGGCGGCGGGTCTGGATCCGGGCCTTCGTCGACGTGAACGTGGATGTGCAGGCCGCGTGAGACGCAGCGGCTTTGGATAAGGAGACAACACAATGGCGTTCAAGCCGAAATCCGCCGCGGAGACCAAGGCGAAGGATCTGGGCCTCGCGCTCGCCCGGATCGCCGAGGGCGACGGCACGCCGGCGCGCATCGGGGTCGATCAGCTGCGGCGGGTGAGCCCGCGCCTGACGCCCCTGGCGATCGGCCAGATGGTGCGCAAGGAGCGCGGGATCGTCGAGGAGACCCTCGCCGAGCGCGGCCTGGCGCTGGTCGACTACGCCGATCAGGGGCCGGGCCGCGGCATGGAATTCGTCATCGACGCGGCGGGATGATCCGGGGGGCGGTCAGGCGACCGCCGGACGGCCCCGCAGCAGACGGCCGGCCAGACGGAACGGCAGGAGCGGCAGCTTGAACAGCGCCGTGAGGGCCAGGACTGCGATGACGGTGAGGATCGCCAGGAAAGAGTTGATCAAGCGGTGCGCGCTCCCATGAGAGGGCCGCCCTCGCGGGCTGATGGCGACAGGTGGCGCCCGGAACGCGGCGAGACTATGGACGCTTCCACCGTTGGCTGAATTCACACGCGCCCGACCGCGCGTCGCCCGGATCGCGGAAACAGAAGGCCGTTCAAGGGGTTTTCCCTGTTGCGCGCGGTTCGTCCGACCCGGTCCCGGCGATCCGGGGACCGACCCGGCGACACAGGGCCGCAACCGCGGGTCACGACGGGCGAGACGGTGAAATCGACATGAGCAAGCGCAGTGCAGGCACAGTCGGCCTCGTCCTGGCCGGGATGCTGCTGGCGGCCGGACCGGCCATCGCGGAGGTCCAGGTCCGCTACGCCGCGCCGGAGCGCTTCACCGATGCGGAGAACCGCTTCGCCTCGGGGCAGCCGCTCCGGGTGACCCTGGCCGAGCTGACGCGGATCCTGGTGGATCTCGGCACTACCCGGCTGCGGCCGGACGAGCGCCTCGACATCACGGTGCTCGACATCGACCTCGCTGGGTTCGACCGGTCGGGCTTCGCCTCGCCGACGGGCGTCCGGGTCGTGACCGACGCCACCCCGCCGCGCATCCGCCTCGCCTACGTTCTGCGCCGGGGCGGCCGCATCGTCGCGCAGGGCGAGGACACAGTGACGGACATCAACTTCCTGCTGACGTCCAATCCGCGCTTCTCCACCGGCGGCCTGTATTACGAGCGCCAGCTCCTGCGCGACTGGTTCGCGCGCCGCTTTCCCACGGGGGCCGAACGCGGTTGAGGTGAGCGCTCCGGTGATCACCGGGCAATCCCTGAAACCCGCCCGCAGCGATCACTCGGCGGCTGTGCCGCTCAAGGCCCCCCGGGGGGCGCCGCGAGCGCGCGAAGGCCGGGTGCCGTCGTAGCGGGCAGCCTTGCCGGCGGCGAAGAGCAGGAGGGCCGCGAGGCCGAGCAGGACGAGATCGACCCCGACGAACAGCGGATCGACGGAATCGCCCGCGCCGAAGGCCCGCTGCATCCGCCAGCCATCGGCGACAGCGGCCGCCGCGTACAGGGCGGCGGCCGCACCCAGCACCTCGGGCCAGGCCCGGCGCTGCGGACGCAGCAGGCCGACCGCGGCGATCAGCACCCAGACGGCGAAGAAGCCGCGGATCTCCCAGAGCGCCCGATCGGGCAGCCCTACCGGCAGGATCCGGTTGGCGAGGAAATAGCCCGCGATGGCCGCCGGCAGCCCGGCGATCGTCGCGATGTTGAGGCCCTGGACGAGCCGCACCCCCGGATGCGGGGCGGTCCCGACCTTCTTGGGCAGGCGCGCCACCGACCACAGCAACAGGCCCGTCGCCACCATGGCGCTGCCGGCGAGCCCGCACAGGAAGAACAGGATTCGCAGGGCCGGCCCGGCGAAATGCGCCTCGTGCAGGCCGACCATCGTGGTGAAGGTCTTGGCCGCCGGCTTCAACCCGCCCGCCCGGACCTCCACGACGGCGCCGGTGGTGCCGTCGAAGGCGACCTGCGGATGCTCGTGCGAGAGCCCGTGCGGCTCCTCGAACACCACCACCACGGTGGCGTTCGCATCCTTCGGATTGACGATCGAGATCCGCTCCAGGGGCTCGTGGATCGTCTCCCGAGCGCGCAGCACCATCGGGCCGACGGGGGCCAGCGCGCCCGGCCGGCCCGCCGGCGAGCGCGGCGCAGTGATCTGGCCGGCCTCGGCGAAGAAACGCTGCGTGTCGCCGCGATAGGCCGCGTTCATGCCCCAGGGCATGTACAGGAATGACAGGGTGACCAGCCCCGTATAGGTGATCATCAGGTGGAACGGCAGGGCGAGCACGCCCGTGACGTTGTGGGCGTCGAGCCAGCCGCGCTGGGCGGACCTGTCCCGCCGGAAGGTGAAGAAGTCGGCGAAGATCCGCCGATGGGTGATGATCCCCGAGACCAGCGCCATCAGCATGATCATCGCGCAGATGCCGACGATCCAGCGGCCCCAGAGGGGCGCCATGTTCAGCTCGAAGTGGAAGCGGTAGAGGAAATCGCCGCCGCGTGTGTCGCGCAGGGCGGCCGGCGCCCCGGTCGCCGGATCGAGGAACACGCGGTTGGGCGGTTGGCCCGGCCCGGTCCGCCAGAACAGTTCGACCAGGGGTATGTCCGGGCGCGGCGGCGTGATGGACCACGACCGCGCCCCGCCCGTCTGCGCCTGCAGGTAGGCGACGCCGCGCTCCACGGCCGCGGCCGTCGCGTCGGGGCCGAGCACGGTCCCAGCCTGGAGCTCGGGCCGCATCCAGCGCGAGATCTCCGGCCGGTAATAGCTCGCAGTCCCGGTGACGAAGACCGCAAACAGCACCCAGCCGACGATCAGGCCGGACCAGGCGTGCAGCCACGCCATCGACTGCCGGAAGCTGTTGCGCATCGGTGAGGCCTCACCAGCGGTAGCGCAGGGTTCCATAGACCGTGCGCGGCAGGCCGTAGAAGCAGGCCGAGTAGGACAGGCAGCTCGAGACGAAGCGCTCGTCCAGGAGGTTGTTGACGTTCAGCTCCGCCGTGAGGCCCGCCAGGCTCGGCGCGAGGTGTCGCATGTCGTAGGATGCGAGCGCGTCGACGACCACGCTCTCCGGCACCTGGAAGGTGTTGGCCGGATCGCCCCAGGACGGGCCGAGGTAGCGCACGCCGCCGCCGAGTGCGAGGCCCAGCAGGGGGCCGTCGGTAAAGCGGTAGTTCGCCAGCAGCGAGATCGTCGTGTCCGGCACCTGCACCGGGCGCCGCCCCTGGAGCGGCACCGACAGCCGGGTGAGGTCGTTCGTCGTGTTGCCGGTATCCTGGACGTTGCGGATGTCGAGGAGCGAGACGCCGCCGATCAGCGTCAGGCCCTCGGCCAAGTTGGCCCGCGCCTCGAACTCGAAGCCCTGGGCGCCGACTTCGCCGGTCTGGACCACGAAGCCCTGGCGCAGGGGATCCGCGGAGGTCCGGTTCGACTGGCGGATGTCGAAGACTGCGGCGGTCAGCAGGATGTCGGTGCCCGGCGGCTGATACTTGATGCCGGCCTCGTACTGGTCGCTGCGGACCGGGTCGGGCACGCGGCCCACCGACCCGAAGGCGCTGTCGAACACGCGCCCGCTCACGATCGGTTCGAAGGCCTGGCTGTAGGACACGTACGGCGCCACGCCGCTGTCGAACTTGTACAGCAGGCTCGCACGATAGGTCAGGGCGTCGGAGGGCGCGTCCTGGAGCGTCAAGGTGCTGGTGTTTCCAGAGAAACTGCGGGTCGGGCCGGTCTGGCGGGCGACGTCGTAGCGACCGCCGAGCGTCAGCACGACGCGATCGAACTTCGCCTGGTCCTGGAAGTACACGCCGGTCTGCTGGGCATCGACCCGCGCGGTGGTGTTGAAGGCCGGGAAGGCGATGTTCATGGCATAGTTCGGCGCCAGGATGTTGAGGTCCGGGGCGCTCGGGAACGGGGTGCCGCTGGTCCGGGTGCTGAAGGTCCGGTGATCGACGCCCAGCAGCGCCGTGTGTGCGATGAACCCGGTATCGAACTCGGCGATGACGTTGTTGTCCATCGTGTAGGCTTCGGCCGCCACGTTGGTGCCGATGATCGACCGCGCCAGGAGCGGCCCCGTGGCGGTCGGGCCATTCCGGTCGTTGAAGGCACCGTAGACGCTGCGGTAGTCGCCCTGGGTGCGCAGGTAGCGCCCGGCCGAGTGAAACCGCAGATTCTCGCCGATCCGCTGGTCGAACAGGTACTCGATCGAGGCCTGGGTCCGGTCGGAGCGCTCGATGTTGCGATCGCCGTCGTAGAAATTCACCGGCAGCCGCCCGAACAGGCCGCTGCCGAAGTTGCGCGGGAACACGGTGCCCACCGCCGGGAAGCCGCCGTAGAAGCCCGAGAACGGATCGCGCTGGTAATTGCCGATCAGGGTCAGCGACGTGTCGGTGGACGGGCGCCAGGTGATGCTCGGGTTGATGAAGGCGCGCTCGACCTTGGTGGTCGCCGCCGGCCCGTCGCCGTTCCAGCCGAGCCCGATCACCCGGTAGGCGAACTGATCGGCCAAGCCGGGGATGTCGGACGCGATCGGGCCGCCGATGTCGAAGCCGCTCCGGACCTCGTTGAAGCCGCCGCCCTGTATGAAGACCTCGCCGTGGCTGACGAATTGCGGCACCTTCGAAACCAGGTTGACGATGCCGCCCGGGCCGGACTGCCCATACAGCACCGAGGCCGGCCCCTTGATGATGTCGATCCGCTCCAGACGGTAGACGTCGATCGACGTGTTGGCGTCGCGCCCGCTGATGAGCGCCATCTGATCCAGGAAGACCGGGGCCGCGAAGCCGCGGATGTTGAACAGCTCCAGGCGGGTCGAGCCGGCACCGCCGCGCGACTCGGCGAAGACACCCGGGGTGTAGCGCAAAGCCTGCGTGACCGTCAGCGCGTTCTGGTCCTCGATCTGCTGGCGGCCGACGACCGAGATGGACTGCGCCGTCTCCAGGATCGGGGTGTCGGTCTTGGTGCCGACCGTGCTGCGGCTGGCTACGTAGCCGGGAACCGAGCCGACCGCCCCGCGGGCGCCGTACAGGTCGCCGTTGAGGGTCCGGCCGCTGCCTTCGCCGGTCACGCTCAGTTCGGACAGCTCGATATCGGTGGTGGGCGCGGTCTGGGCCCAGGCGACGCCCGGTGTGACCACGGCGCAAGTCGTCGAGAGCAACGCCAGATACAGGGAACCGGCCAGCGACCGTTCGATGGCGTTCCAGGTCGATAGAGCCCGGGACCGGTTCATTCAGACGCCTCTAATACGAGCACGAAAACCCCCGTGCTCCCTACGAAAACCGCGGCCTCACGCCGTCGTGATCGTGTTGGCATCAGAGTATTGGTCTAGGCAACCACTATGTTATGGAGCAATTCTAATATAACTTGGACCTATTCCAAGTTGTAGGATCCATGCCAGCCGACCCCGAGGGTTAGGGTGCATCTCGGCGCGCGGATCGCCCCGCCCGAGGACGCGATGACGCGGAGACATCGGCTCACCGATACGGCCAAGATATGCGCGTCGCACAAGCGGGGGTTGCATTGCCGCGCGAAACTCAATCGTGCACGACACAGTTAAACCGCCTGGATCGCGGCCGACCTCGCCCGCACGCCCTGAAAGACCGTTTCGACATGATGACCGTGACCAAACCGAAGCTGGCGACAGACGCCGATCGCGCGATCGGGAGCCGCATCGCGGCGATCCGGGCCGCGCAGGGGCTGAGCCAGACGACGCTCGGTCACGCTATCGGCGTGAGCTTCCAGCAGGTTCAGAAATACGAGAAGGGCCGCAACCGCGTCGGCGCCAGCCGCCTGCAGATGATCGCGGACCTGCTCAAGGTCCCGGTCGAGACGTTTTTCGCCGACAAGGTGTCGGCGGATGCCGGCGCCGTGCCCGTCCAGACCTATTTCGACGATCCCGCGATCATGGAGCTCGTGGCGGCCTTCCGGTCCATCCCGGACCAGACCACGCGCAGCGGCATCCTGTCGATTGTGAAGGCTGCGGCTGCGCTCCGGAACGCCGGCACCAAATCCTGACAGCGGTTCGGTGACCGGTTCTCAGGGCTCGCCGGCGAGCAGGCCGCCTACCGTCTGCTCGATGTGCTGGGCGATGTCGGGGGCGCCGGTCATCTCGCCGAAGCTGCCTCGCGTCATCGGCCCGAAGGCGTAGAGGCCGGGCCGGGACCGGCCCGAGGCATCGCGCACGCGGCTGCGACGATCCACGGCAAGACCGAGCCCGACCGCGTCGAGGCTGGCCGTCCCGTCGGCCAGCAGGGCGGCGACCAGCGGGTTGCGCGCCACATCGCGCTCGGGCCCGGTGCACAGCACCACCGCGTCGAACCGGCGCCGCTCGGTCTCACCGCGGCCGCGCCGCAACTCCGCCTCCAGTTCCCCGTCCGCGCCGAGATCCAGGCCGGTGATGGCGGCTCGCTCCACCGTCAGGCACCCCTCCGCCTGGGCGCGGGCCAGCGCCGCCTGGATCTGCGGCGCGATGCGGAAGCGATGGACCTCCCAGAACGGCAGCAGGCGGCGGACGACACGCCGCTTCTCGTCGGCCGGCAGATCGCCCCAGAGATCGGGCAGCGCCGGGCGCAGGGAATCGACCACCGGGTGCCAGCCCAGAGCTGGGTCCACCGCCGAGATCTGCCGCCGGATCATTCGGAGCAGCTCCAGGGCGGTGGCAGGCCGCTGCCCGCCGACCACGTCGAGATCCATCTTGAAGACCCCGTGCGTCTTCGGCAGGAGGCCCCGCCGGGACACGGCCGTGATCGGTCCGCGATGCCCCCCGGTGCCGAGACTCGTCACGACATCCGCCATGGTCAATCCGGTACCGACCACCAGCACGGAGGCCTCCGGACCGATCCCCGCGAGCGCGTCGGCCGCCCAGGGATCGGCCACGAAGTGCGGAGAATCCGCGACGCCCGGACCGAGCCGGCAGGGCAGGGCGGGTACAGCATGGCCGAAGCACAGCGCGACCCGATCGGCCGCGACGCGCTCGCCCGCCTGGGTGACGATCGTCCAGGTCCCGTCCGAGTCCCGCACTTCCGTGGCGGTGGTGCGCAGATGGCGCAGGTGCACCCGGCCCGCTGCCGTCGCGAGGGTCCGGGCCAGAACATCACCGATATAGGCGCCGTAATCGGCCCGGGGCACATAGGCGCCGGTGGCATCCTGGCTCTCGGGATCAGGCAGAATGCCGTGCGCATGCAGCCACGCGGTCGCAGCCCCCGCCTCTCCGGCAGCGATGTCGAGACGGTCGCTCGGCACGTTGATCCGGTGGCTGCGGTCGCGGGTGCTATAGGCGACCCCGCGCCCGAGTTCGGCCCGGGGCTCCAGCACGACGATGTCGAGAGGCCCCGTCGAGGCCCGCACCGCGTGGATGGCGAGCACCGCGCCGGTGAAGCCGCCGCCGATGATCGCGAGGCGCAGAGGGCTTGGAGTCGATGTCACGATCACGGAGCATCCCCGAGGATTTTGGGGATCTTCGATCAGGCACGCGGCGTGCGCGCAACCCCGGCGGGGTGGGCTGATGCACGCCAGGAGATCAGCGGCTCTGAGAAGGGGATGCAGCGAGATGGAGCATTGTGATCTGAGCCAGCCGGCCCTGACAGGGTAAGTCAGACGGTCCCGAGATGACGACACCCAGGCGGATGTTTCCCGTGAAACATCCACCCATCGCACCGATCCGCTATCGTGGGTTCTTCAGCGACGGCGTCGCTCTTCCGCGGCGGCCTCTAAACCGACGCGGGCGTGAACTGCACGAAGGCGCCCGCGAAGGCCGCGACCCCAGACAGTGCCCCGGCCATCCGGTAGGCCCGCGCCGGCAACCTGCGTCCGGGCAGAACCCAGCTCAGCGCCGGCAGTGCGATCAAGTTCACCACGATACCCGCCAGCACCGCCGCCGCAATTGCTCCCAGCGATAGGGAGAGCACTCCGATGAGGACGTGCTGCCCATCACCGAGGTCGGTCACCATCCGGGCGCCCCCGCCCGCGAGAAATCCGATTGCCGCCGCCGCGGTTATTGTTTCGCGGCGCATCGCGTTCCACGACTGTCCGAATTGGCGATCCATGATCGTCGACATGGTGGCCTCTCTCGATCGCACGCCACCGATGGTCCGCGATCGCCGATAGAAATGCAATCGAAAGTTGCATTTCTATCGGCGATGCACGCAAGCTCCCGCGCGTGATGGTTAAATCCGACACGCCGGCCAATCCGGTATTTTGCTTCGGCGAGGGATGCGCCTGATGAGAGCCACATCGCGCCGACGATGAGACCGAACGCTGCCAATCGAACGGCAGCGCTACCGTCGAGCCAACCGCCTGCCGAGCTCAGGCGGAGAGCGGTTCGCAGCGACCGCGTTAAAGGCGATCTGAGCCTGCCAGCCCTCCCCAACCGAGGGCGGATCGAAGCACCAGCCCTGGCTACCCACAGCCGGCCCATATCCCAGCGGATCGAAGAAAAGGGTCCCGGCCGCAGCTGCTCGAGGAGCGGCCGCGGCCGGAGGAGGGGTTCACCACGCGGCCTGCAATCCCGCGGAGAAGACCTGGGCGTTGGCGCCGGGGCGGACCTCGCCGGAATAGCTCGCCGAGACGGACACGCCCTCCGCTACCGGGCCTGACAGGCTTACGCCCAGCACCGCCCCGTCCCGCGCCAGCGCGCTCGTGCGGGTCGAGAACGACGCCCCGAACAGGCTGGAGCGCACCACCGCCGCGGTGTCGGCGAGCTCGTGCGCCCAGTACGCCCGCGCGTCGAGGCGCAGACCCGCGGTCTCGTCCACCGCGAGGCTTGCGAGCCGGCCGCCCGCCAGGATCCGCGCCCCCTCCAACGCCCCCGTGGTGAAGGCCTGCTGGACCAGCCCGCCGCGCTCGGCCACCCGGCCCCGGCTCAGCCGGTCGTAGCTGAAGCCCAGCTCCGGCACGAACTCCACCGGCAGGCCGGTGCCGATGGCGTAGCCGGCAAAGCCGGACAGGCCGAGATCGGCTCCGCCCGGCGCGCCGCTCGCCCGCACCTGGGCCGAGCCCAGCGTCACCGTCCGGTTGATCCGGCCGTCGGCATAGGCACCACCGGCCGTGCCGCGCAGAACCACCGCGCCCAGCCGGGTGCTGCCGTAGAGCGTGCCGCCGTAGCTGTCGGCGGTGAACGACCCGAGCCCGAGGCCCGCTCCGGCGCTCCGGGACGCCCCGGTCTCGCGCAGGTAGCTGAACGCGCCGCCCACCAGCGTGTCGCGCCCGACCTGGCGGTCGACCCCGAGCAGCAGGCCGCCGGCATCGAGATCCGCCCCGCCGGCGGCGCGATCGCCGCCGCGGCTGCCGAAGCCGTAGAGCGCGTCGGCCCAGATCCGGCCCTCACCCGCCGCCAGTGGCTGGTCCGGGGCTCCTGCGCCGCCGCGCAGGTCGAGCGCGGTACGGTTCGGCCCGAGCCCGGCGCCGCCGGTGCTGAAGCTGGCGCCGCCACCGCCCAGGGTCAGGTGCCGGTCGATCGTGGCGGCGACCAGACGGCGTGCGGTCAGGTCGGCGACCAGGGCGTCGCCGTAGCTCTGGCCCGACAGGCTCGCGAGCGAGCCGGACAGGGTGGCGGGGGCGGCGGCGTAGAGCGGGTCGTAGACCCGCGCCCGGGCGGCGTCGGGCCGGGTGCCGGCGCCCGGCCGGGCGATATCCAGGGCGGCACCCACCGCCCGGGCATTGCCGGTCTGGGCTAGGCCCAGGGGCGCGAGGTTGCCGTAGGCGGCGGGCGTCACCACCAGGTCGAGGCCAGTGGCCCCATAGAGCGCGTCGAAGCGCGTGGCGGCGGCCAACCCGGCGGCCGGCTGGGCGAGCCCGCTGAACGAGCCACCCAGCCCCGCCTGCGCCACCAGCACGGAGAAGCGCTGGCCCAGCGCCGGGGTGAAGCCGTTGCCGGCATTGCCGGTGATCCCACGCAGAACCGGAACCAGGGTGCCGTTGGCCGCCACCGTCCCGCTCGGGCCGAGCGCCAGCAACCGAGAAGAGTTGCCCGCCCCGGCGCCGGTGCCGGTCCCGTCGATGTCGAGCCCGAGCACGCTGCCGGGGGCGAAACTGACCGGGCCGGCCACCGTCAGGGTGCCGGGGGAGTTGCCGGGCCGCAGGGCGCCGGCCACCGCCACCGGGGCGGCGATGGTGCCGGTGCCGCGCAGGGTGCCGGCGGCCGCCACCGTGACCGGGGAGGTCCAGGCGCCGTTGAGCGCCAGCGTGCCCTGCTGGATCGTGGTCGGGCCGGAGAAGCGGCCGGAGCCGGTGACGTTGAGCGTGCCGGTGCCGATTTTGGTCAGCGTCGTGGCGCTGCCGCCGTCCACGATGGTGCCGGCATAGGTGGAGGAGCCGGATCCGCCCACCGTGAGCCGTCCGTTGCCGAGCACGGCCGTGGCCGAGCCGGACAGGTTGGCGATGCTGAAGGCGCCGCCGCCGAGGTCGAGTGGGCCGGAGGTGGCGAGCGTGGTGATCCCGGCGATCGGGCCGGTGAACAGCAGGGAGCCGGTGTTGCTCAGGGCGCCGTTGAGCTGGCCGGACAGGCGGGCGGTGCCGGTGTTGGACACGGGACCGTTCAGGGTGCCGTTGCTGACCAGCAGGCCGGCATTGCCGATCTCGGCGGCCGAGAGGCTCGCGCTGGCCGAGACCGCGACCGTGCCGGCATTGCTGAGGGTGCCGGCCAGGCCGTAGGCGCCGCCCCCCGCCACCGCCAGGGTGGCGCCGGCGGCGTTGGTGAAGGCGTTGTCGCTGGCGACCGTGCCGGTGACCGTGAAGGTGCCGGCCGCGTTCCGGATCGCGCCATCGACCCGACCGGCGCTGGCGATCAGGGTGCCGGTGTTGGTCACGCCCCCGGAGAGCGTGCCGCTCGTGGTGAGGGTGCCGGCATTCGCTACGCCGCCGGAGATGGTCCCGCGATTCGCCGTGTAGCCAGCATTCGCGAGGCCGCCGGAGACGGTGCCGCTGGTCGCCAGGGTGCCGGTATTGGTCACGCCGCCCGCGATCGTGCCGCTATTGGTCGTGTAGCCCGAGTTCCCCAGTCCGCCCGAGACGGTGCCGCTGGTCGCCAGGGTTCCAGTATTGGTTACCCCGCCGGCGATCGTTCCGGCATTGGCCGTGTAGCCGGAGTTTGCCAGTCCACCGGAGACGGTGCCGCTGGTCGCCAGGACGCCGGCATTGGTCACGCGCCCGGCGATGGAGCCGGTGTTGGCGGTGTAGCCGGCATTCGTAAGGCCGCCGGAGATCCATCCGCTCGTGGTCAGGATGCCGGTGTTGCTCACACCGCCGGCGATCGTTCCGGCATTGGCCGTGTATCCGGCATTCGTCAGTCCGCCGGAGAGGGTGCCTCGCGTGGTCAAGAGGCCAGCATTGGTCACCCGGCCTCCGATGGTGCCGGTGTTGGTCGTGTATCCGGCATTCGTGAGGCCGCCGAAGATCCATCCGCTGGTGGTCAGAAAGCCGGTATTGCTCACGCCGCCGGCGATCGTACCTGCGTTGACCGTGTAACCGGCATTCGCCAGGCTGCCGGAGGCGCTGCCGGCGTTCAGGAAGCTCCCGGCCTTGCCGACGGTGATCGGCGAAACGAGGCGGCCGGACGCCGTCAGCGCCAGCGTGCCCGCCGCCACGAGGGTGCTGCCCGTATAGGTGTTGGCCGCCGACAGGCTGGCGGTGCCGAGCCCGGTCTTGATCAGCGCGCCCGCCGCCCTGGTTCCGTTCGTGATCTTGCCCGCGAAACGCGCGGTCCCGGTATCGACCTGGAGCGTGCCGGTGCTGTTGAGCGTCACCGGCCGGGCCGTGGCGAAGCCGTCGGCCAGCACTTCCAGTGTGCCGCCGCCGAAGGCGAGCCCGCCACTCGCCGCGCCGAGGTTGCGGTCGGCCAGGACGCCGAGCACGCCACCGTTGATGGCGGTGCCGCCGGCGTAGCTGTTGGTACCGGCCAGATCCAGGATGCCGGCGCCTGTCTTGATCAGGCCGCCGACCCCGGAGATGTTGTTGGCGAAGCGTCCGTAATAGGCTTGGCCCTTGTACGTGGTGTTGACCGTCCAGGTGGAGGTGAACTGCCCCGGTCCGTCGATCGCCTTGCCAAGGTTGAGCAGGCCCCAGCCATACACGGCATTCGGGACGTTGCTGGGCCCGTCACCGAGATGGGTCGCGGTGGTGAACATCGTCTGGGCGATCTGCGGTGCCGTCAGGAACGGGAACGCCTGCGTCAGTACCGCGGCTGCACCGGACACATGCGGCGTCGCCATCGAGGTGCCGCTCATGAACTGGTAGTTCCCATCAGGGGCAGTCGACAGGATGCGGACCCCCGGCGCTGCGATGCACCAAGCGGCCGTTACGCCGCACCAATTGCTGAACGAGGCAATCTTGTTGTTACGATCGGTGGCGACGACGGAAACGATCGAGCCGGCAAGACCGGAGAAATCGATCTTGCTCTGGTCGATCGGACGACCCGCGTCATCGTAGAACTGGTAGACGCCGCTGTTGGCGTTGCTGGGGCGGATATACGGATAGAGTGCCGCGCCGCTCGGGTTCACGGAGATGACAGGCTGGTCGATGCGATCGTTGCCGGCCGCGAAGACGAGTAGCATACCGTTATCGGCGGCTCGTTTGAGCGCGTCGTATTGGTATTTGGTCCGATTTAAAAGATATTCTTGGAACTGTAATTCAACATAATCGGGATTTGGGATCCAGTTTCCTTGGTTGTCCTCGATGTATAATTTCGGAAGTGCCGGTCCATAGCTCCCGTTGAAGATCCGGGCACCCCGCTGGGTTGCGTAATCGATCGCCGCGGGGCCGTTGACTCGAAAATCGGAGAACGTTGTCCACGCGTAACTGGGTGGGAGCGTGTAGAGGGTCAGGATCGTGCTGTCGTAGGCGACGCCCATGGTCCCGACGCCGTTGCGGGCCGCACCGATCGTGCCTGAGACGTGCGTACCGTGGCCCTGCTCGTCCGTGATGAAATTGGGAAAGAAGTTGAAATCGGAGGCCGAGAAGAAATTCCGCGAGGCGGCCGAGATGCGGCCGGAAAATTCCGGGTGCGTCCGATCGATGCCGGTATCGTAGACCGCCACCAGCACACCAGCACACCAGCGCCGGTGAAGCCGCGGGCGTAGGCCGTCGCGGCATTGATCTGGGCGAGGCCCCAATCGGCCCGGTACTCGGGCGTGTCGAAATCCGAGGCGGTCAGACCAAGGGTGAAGGGAGACCGTCGCGCCGGGATACCCTGCGCGGCAGCCGGCCCCATCGCCGTGGCCAACACGGCGAGCGAGCAGCCCAGCATGAGTCTGCGCCGCGAAGACCCTTTTCGACGCATGGACGAAAGCGATCGTGGCCGCCCAAGTTTGAAATCGTCAGCAAAAACTGATGATTTTTGCTTGATGCCCATCTGTGTGCTCGCAATATATAGAAAAATCAGAGAATCGATGATCGTGATAGGCATGTTTATCTCGACATTGCGTAGAATCAACATTGTTTGAGGTTACAAATTTTGGCTTTATCTGCATGTGATCTGAAAGCATCAGTGAGACGTAAGCAAAGTTGTGCAACAAGCAACGAGTCTCAATTTGAGGTGATGATTCTAGACTGAAATTGACATCAGTCGCACGTGGCATCGACAGCGTGTCAAGACGAATCGCCGCTTGGTACGCGACGAAATGAGTGACCGTAGGAATAAGCGTGGCTCAGTTCGGGGCGTGCGTGGCATCGCTGCTTCGCAACACCTGCGTTGAGACGCCATCATCGTCGTGACGGGACGAAAACGAGACTTCGGTTGCGTCGATGCCTTCTGAAGGATCAGAGAGCGAAATCACCGCCCGGGCCGGCGACGGCATCGCCGTGGATACGCGAATCGCCTGCCTGCGCTTTAAGCCGCCCGACGATCCGGACGCGCTGGGCCCTGCGTGGCGGGATCACCACGCGCCGATCTTCGAAGTCCGCTTCCGCCCGGAGACCGACCTCAGCGTCCCGATCGCGATGCGGAGCTATCACCTCGGCGAAATGATCGTCGGCGACGTGGTCGCGCCGGCGCACATCCTCGAACGGTCGGAGGAAACGATCCGCCGGCAGGGGATCGATCACATCCGTCTGCAATTCTACCAGCGGGGGCAGAGCCTCGTCGAGACCGACCGCAGCACCCGGCTGGTCACCGAGGTCCAGTGCATCGTCTTCGACCTGGCCCAGCCCGTGGCATCGTCGCGGATGCCGTCGATGCGACCAACGTGCTGATTCCGCGCGTCTTGCTGGAGGAGCAGGGCTGCCGCCCGGAAGCCCTGCACAGCCGCCCCCTCGACCACGATGGCGACCCGTTCGGGCGGCTGGTCCACAATTTCGTCGCCGACGTCGTGGCCTGCGGCGACCTTTTGGACCGGTGCGAGGCCCTGTCGGCCTCCCCGGCGATCATCCAACGCTGCGCGACTTGGTTGTGCGGCCAGGACGACGGAAGTGCCTCCCCGAACCCGGACGTGCGGATCCGGGTCCGCCGGTTCATCGAGGCGGACCTCGGCAACCCGAAACTCACGCCGGCGCTGATCGCCGGGCGGCTCGGCCTGTCGCGCTCGACCCTGTACCGGCAGTTCGCACCGAACGGCATCGTCTCCTACATCCGCGACCGCCGCCTGATGTACGCCATGCGCCTGCTGATCAAGGAGGGGGCGGGGCCGGCCCGGATATCCCGGATCGCCGACACGGTCGGCATCGCGGATGAGCGGACCTTCCGGTGCGCCTTCAAGCGCCGGTTCGGCTTCATTCCCAGCGACGCCCCACGCCGGATCGTCACGGCCTGGATGCCCGACTCCGTCTCGGTCAGGCGGAGATGGATCGAAAGCCTCTGAGGGTCGCATCAAAGGGCAGGCGAGGCGCCGGTCAAGCCGGGGGGCTGACGCCCCGCCGGCTTCCCGCCGGTGCGGCCGGCAGCAGGCCGTGGAGCGCCATGCCGATCAGCATCGCCACGACGAAAACCAGGATCGGGACCGCCCCCGTGGACAGGGCCGCCACCGCGGGGCCGGGGCAGAAGCCCGAGAGGCCCCAGCCGATCCCGAACAGGGCGGCGCCGAGGATCAGGGGCGCATCGATCCGGCGCCGGGTCGGCAGGTCGAACCGGGTCTCCAGCACCGGGCCGGGGAGGCGCCGGCTCAGGAGGTAACCGAGCCCCGACACCGTGACGGCGCCCCCGAGGACGAAAACCAGGCTGGGATCCCAGGCGCCGGCCACATCGAGGAAGCCGCGCACCCGGGCCGGGTCGAGCATGCCCGAGAGCGCCAGGCCGAGCCCGAAGGTGAGGCCGGCGGCCAAGGCCGCCAGGATGCGCAGGGCCGCGCTCACGCCAGCACCCGAACGGCGGCCACGGTCAGCATGCCGGTGGCGAGGAAGACCAGCACCGCCGCGATCGAGCGCGGCGACAGCCGGGCGAGCCCGCACACCCCGTGCCCGGAGGTGCAGCCGGATCCGAGCCGGGTGCCGAACCCGACCAAGAGGCCGGCGAGCGCCAGGACCGGCAGGCCCGCGGCGATCCGCATCGCCGGCCAGTGTCCGGCCAGCAGCGCGAAGGCCGGCGCCCCGAGCACCAGACCGAGCAGGAAGGCGGCGTCGGCGAGCCAGCGCGCGCCCCCCGGCCGGCCGAGCCCGGCCACCAGGCCGCTGATCCCGGCGATCCGGCCATTCAGCAGCAGGAGCATGGCGGCGGACAGGCCGATCAGCAGGCCGCCCGCGAGCGGCGGAAGAAAGGTGCTCATGGAGGTCCCGTGTCGTGGTCTCGTAGCGCGACTCGGAAGGCCGCTCCGGCGGCCCCCCGGCATCGGGTTAGCCCTCGGGGCTTTCGGGAACAAGCCTTGCCAAACGCCGTTGAACCAGCAATTATCGAGCAAGTTCAGTGGCTTAGTGAAGATCATGCTCTTTCTGGAGCAATCCGCGAACGAAACCTTCTCCTCCGGTGCCGAGCAAACGGAAGGGCTTTCCTGGGAGGGCCCGGCGGCTCGTCGGGCCGCCCTCGGACACCGGAATCAGGCCGGCACGATCGGCTCTCGCAGGGACGACAGCGCGAAAGGTTCAGCGACGATGGCGCAAGGTGATCAGGTGGTGTTCCAACGGCTCGACCTCGCGGAGATTTTGGGGATCTGGCGCCACGCCAGGGGGCGGATCGTCGGCATCCACCAGCAGCACGGCCATTCGGCCACGGTCGACGTGAAGTTCGAGGGCCACGAGACGCTGGAACGCTACCTCGCCGACCTGTTTCAGCTGGTGCAGTGATGACCCCCACGATCAGGATCCGCCGCCGGGTCCGCCGGACGTGACGGCCTCAGCCGCAATCCCGTCGCCGCGCGCCACCAGCCGCGGCACCGACGAGGGCGACCTGTGGGCCGAACTCCGCGCCGAGGCCGAGGCCGTCCTGGTCGAGGAGCCGCTCTATGCCGGGATCGTCCAGGCGACGATCCTGGACCAGCGCAGCCTCGCCCAGGCCTTCGCGTACCGCCTTGCCCACCGCCTGGGCGACGGCGATCTCGCGCGGCTGTCGATGCGCGACCTCTGCCTGTCCGCCTTCGAGGCCGATCCCCATGCCGGGGCGAACGCGGCGCGCGACCTGATCGCCATCCGCGAGCGCGATCCGACCTGCCGGCGCTACCTGGACCCGTTCCTCTTCTACAAGGGCCTGGCCGCCCTCGAAGCCTACCGGGTCGCGCACTGGCTCTGGCACCAGGGCCGGGCGACGCTGAGCCTGCATGTCCAGAGCCGCATCTCGGAGGTGTTCGGCTGCGACATCCACCCGGCCGCCCGGATCGGCTCCGGGGTGTTCATCGACCACGCCACCGGGGTCGTCATCGGCGAGACCGCGGTGGTGGCCGACGACGTGTCGATCCTCCAGTCGGTGACGCTGGGCGGCAACGGCAAGGAGAGCGGCGACCGGCACCCGAAGGTCGAGCGCGGGGTCCTGCTCAGCGTCGGGGCCAAGGTGCTGGGCAATATCCGGGTCGGCGAGGGGGCCAAGGTCGCCGCCGCCGCCGTGGTGCTGCACGACGTGCCGCCCCACACCACCGTGGCGGGCGTGCCGGCCCGGGTGGTGTCGCGCCTCGCCGCGGGTGAGGAACCGGCGCGGAGCATGGACCAGTCCTTCGGCTTCGGGGACGGGATCTGATCCAAGCCGAAATCTGATCGAAGCAAGGAAAATTTTTCTTCGAGACTAGCGTCGCCGATACGCAAGGATTGGCGATTTGGTTAGAAGTCAATTCTCTCATGATAGGGAATTGCGCCAGCTTCGTTCTACGATACCTTCGTTTTGGAGCGAGGCCTTCCACGAAACGCTGATAAATAAGAAAAATCGTTTCGTTGACCGGGCGCAGAATCAAAGCCTACCTTGGCTGTGCTGGATCACCGAAGCGGTGAGCAGTGTCGGGCCGGCCGATGACTATGCGGCTGCGCGACAAAGCGGATCCCATCAAAGAACGGCGCGGCCATTCGGTCCTGCCGGCATCCATCTCACCTTGCGCCCGGCCCGCATTGCTGCGTGGCGGCCCGCCGAGTCGCGGGCCGATGCGGCGCGCCTGCAATCGAGAAGAAAGAGGACAAACGAATGAGTGGACCGGGTCTGAGCGTGAGCGCCACGGCGGCACGCAATCTTGCGACAGCCACCGTCACGTCGGTCCAGAACGCGGCCAACACGCCGCGCTGGCTCCTTCGGCTCCTGCCCTTCGTGGATGTCGCCGGCGGTGTCTACCGCGTCAACCGGCGTGCCGTCGTCCTGGCCCGCCCCGGCCGCGTCGATTTCGTCACCGAGAACAAGGACCGGGCGATCCGCTCCGCCTCCCTGCGGGCGGTGCCGCTGTTCAGCCGTCTGGGCGATGCCGAGCTGGCAAAGATCGCCGAGCGCTTCACCGAGACCAAGCACAAAGCCGGCAAGATCATCCATGAAGAGGGCGCCGGCGCCCGCAGCCTGACCGTCGTCGCTGACGGCACGGTCGAGCTGACCTTCTCGGGCCCGTACAAGGGCCGCCTGCGCCAGGGCTTGGCCACCCGCGGCGACTATTTCGGCGACGGCGATCTCCTCGGCGCCGGCGCACCCGCCCCGGCCGTCAAGGCGCTCTCGGCGGTCACCCTGCTGACCCTCGATCCGGAAGCCCTCGAGAACGACGAGATCCGCGCCAAGATCGCGCAGTACCGCGACGAGCAGGAGCGGCTGAAGGGCCATACCAGCTCGCACGGCGAGCAGGGCATCGAGCTGCTGGCGGTCCATACCGGCGAGCCGCGCCTGCCGACCACCTTCGTCGACTACGAATCCCACCCGCGCGAGTATCACCTCTCGACGATCCAGACGATCCTCAACACCCATACCCGCGTCACCGATCTCTACTCGAACGAGATCGACCAGCTCCGCGAGCAGATCCGCCTTACCGTCGACGCGGTGAAGGAGCGCGAGGAGTGGGAGCTGCTCAACAACTCGCAGTTCGGCCTGTTGAACGAGGTCGGCCCGCGTCAGCGCATCCCCACCCGCGGCGGCCCGCCCACCCCGGACGATCTCGACGAGTTGCTGACCCTGGTCTGGAAGAAGCCGGCCTTCTTCGTCGCGCATCCGCGCGCCATCGCGGCCTTCGGCCGTGAGGCCACCCGCCGCGGCGTGCCGCCGGTCGTCGTCCACCTGTTCGGCGCGCCGTTCATCACCTGGCGCGGCGTCCCGCTGGTGCCGAGCGACAAGCTGCCGATCGACATCGATCCGGTGACCGGTGCCGAGACCACCTCGATCCTGCTGCTGCGCGTCGGCGAGGGCGAGCAGGGCGTGGTCGGCCTGCAGAAGACCGGCGTGACCGGCGAGATCGAGCCCGGCCTGTCGGTGCGCTACGCGGGCACCAACGACCACTCGATCGCCTCGCACCTCGTGACCCGCTACTTCTCGGCCGCCGTGCTGGTCGAGGACGCGATCGCCCGCCTCGATAACGTCCTCCTCGGCAACTACCATGACTATGCCTGAGGGACTGGCCTTCGGTCGACCGGAGGCGAGCCCGGCCGAGCTCGCCCACTCGGATCTCATCGGGCGCCTCGCCCGTGAGATCTACCAGCAGGGGCAGGCCGCGAGCCAGCCCCTCGCCCCGACGCTGCCCGCGGGACCCCAGGTCCCGCAGGCCCTCGAAGGCCTGCCTCAGAGACCGGGCGGCGCCCCGTTCCCGAGCGCAGCCACGGGTGTCCCCTCGGTGCCGACCGGGGGGCAACCCTCCGGCCTGCAACCGGACGCCTCGGCGCTGCCGGCCCGCTCGTTCGGCGGGCCCGCCCTCGGCGTTCCGGGCCTCAGCGGCCCGACAGTGCCGAACCTCGCCCCGGCGAGCCCGGCCTTCTTCGACACCGCCGCGATCCCGCCGGTCCATCCGGCGAGCCCGCGTCCGGTCCTGCCGGATTTCGGGTTCCCGAGCGCGCCGGTGGCCTTCCCAGGCGGTTCCGACCTGCACCGCCAGGTCGCCGGGGATCATCCCCGCGCCAACGCCTTCGCGCATGCGGTCGCACCCCAGCTGGTGCCGGCCGATCCGTCGCGGCCGGGCGGCGACGTCGCCCAGGAGAGCTTCGCGCGGACCGGGCACCTGTCCCGGGCGCCTGAGGCTCCGGTGTCCGACTACTACTTCCTGAATGCCGGTCCCGGCCCGGCCCGCAAGGCGCCGGCGAGCCCCCGGGTCGAGCCCGCCCGCTATCCGGGTCCCGCCCCCCGGCTCACGGCGCAGGGGTCGAGCCCGGCGGCGGCGCCGTTCGACGTGGAGCATGTCCGCCGGGATTTTCCGGCCCTGCACCAGAGCGTCAACGGCCACCCCCTGGTCTGGCTCGACAACGCCGCCACCACCCATAAGCCGCAGGCCGTGATCGACGCGACCTCGGAGTTCTACGGGCGGCACAACTCGAACATCCACCGGGCCGCCCACACCCTGGCGGCGCGCTCCACGGACCTGTTCGAGGGCGGCCGCGAGGCGGTGCGCCGCTTCCTCAATGCCCCGTCGAAGGACGATATCGTCTTCCTGCGCGGCACCACGGAGGCGATCAACCTCGTCGCCAATTCCTACGGCCGGGCCAATATCGGCGCGGGCGACGAGATCATCGTCTCGACCATCGAGCACCACGCCAACATCGTGCCCTGGCAGCTGCTGGCCCAGGCGACCGGGGCGACGCTGCGGGTGATCCCGGTCAACGACCGGGGCGAGATCATCTTCGAGCAATATGCGGCCCTGCTCTCGGGCCGCACGAAGATCGTCTCGATCACCCATGTGGCGAACGCGCTCGGCACCGTGAACCCGGTGCGGGAGATCATCGCGCTCGCCCACGCCTACGGGGTGCCGGTGCTGGTCGATGCGGCGCAATCCTCGCCGCACATGCCGCTGGACGTGCAGTCCCTCGACGCCGACTTCCTGGTCTTCTCCGGCCACAAGGTGTTCGGGCCGACCGGGGTGGGCGCGCTCTACGGCAAGACGCATCTGCTCGCGGCGATGCCGCCCTGGCAGGGCGGCGGCCACATGATCGAGGACGTCACCTTCACCCGGACCGTCTACAAAGGCGCTCCGGAGAAGTTCGAGGCGGGCACGCCGGATATCGCCGGTGCGGTCGGCCTCGGCGCGGCGCTCGACTATCTGGAGAGCATCGGCCTGCCGGCGATCGCCGCCTACGAGCACGACCTGCTGGAATACGCGCAGGGCGGTCTCGCCGAGGTGAAGGGCCTGCGCCTGATCGGCACGGCCCGCGAGAAGGCGAGCGTGATGTCCTTCGTGATCGAGGGGCAGGAGAACGAAGCGGTGGCCCATCACCTCGACGCGCACGGCATCGCGGTGCGCTCGGGCCATCACTGCGCCCTGCCGGCCCTGCGCCGGTTCGGGGTCGACCAGTCGGTGCGGGCCTCCCTGGCCTTCTACAACACCAAGTCCGACGTCGACGTGTTCCTGAAGGCGCTCCACACCCTGCCGCGGCACTGAGCCGGACCGCGACGGGGCATGTTCCAACACGAAGACCGGCCGGACCCCGAAAGGTCCGGCCGGTTTTTTGTATGTTCCGGCCTGTGCCGGGTGCGGACTTGCGAAGCGGATCGAATAATCGCCTGGAGGCCAGCCCGCATCAGGGCCAAACAGGGACGCCGTCCAGCCCCGCGGTTTCCGGCAGGCCGCAGATCAGGTTCGCATTCTGCACCGCTTGCCCGGCCGCGCCCTTGCCGAGATTGTCGACCACGCCCATCGCGATCACCAGGTTGCGCTCTGGATCGGCCGCATAGCTGACGAATGCGAGGTTCGAGCCGGTGGCCCATTTGGTCTGCGGCGGCTTGTCGGTCACGCGGACGAACGCCCGCCCGGCGTAGAAGCGCCGGGCCGCGTCCAGGCACTGGTCTGTGGTGGCTTGGCCGCGGCCATAGATCGTGACGAGGACGCCACGGGTCATCGGCACCAAATGCGGCGTGAACACCAGCCCGGCCGCGCTGCCGCCGCTCAACCGCTCGATCGTCGTGGCGATCTCGGGCATGTGGACGTGCTTGAGCAAACCGTAGGGCACCAGGTTCTCGTTGCTCTCGGCGTAGCCGAACCGGCTGTCGGCGCCACCCCGCCCGGCACCGGAGATCCCGGTCTTGGCGTCGATCACGATGTTGCCGGGCTCGATCAGCTTGTCGGCCAGCAGCGGCGCCAGCGCGGTCAGCGTCGCCGCGGGGAAGCAGCCGGGGTTGGCAACGCGGCTCTGCCCCGCGATCTGGGCTGGCCAGATGTCGGCCAGGCCGTAGGCCCAACCCGCCACGTAGCGGTGGTCGCCGCCGATATCGACGATCTTCACGTCCTTGGGGACGCGCGCCAGCGCCTCGGCCGAGGTGCCCGTGGGCAGCGACGCGAACAGCACGTCGAGCTTCGGCAGGGCCTCGGGATCCCACTTCTCGATCACCAGCTCGGCGAGCTTGGCCGGCACGCCGGGGAAACGATCCGCCAACCGGCTGCCGGCGCTGCCCTCGCCCGCGGCGTAGACCAACTCGAAGGACGGGTGGCTCGTGATCAGGCGCATCGCCTCGCCGCCGCCAAAACCGCTGATCCCGACAATGCCGACGCGTAGGCTCATGGTGGTGTCCTTCTGGGGTTCGGGCAAAAGAAAACCCCCGGAGCCGGGGGCTGCGGGGGTTCAGGAACGCGGGCCGGGATCGCTCCGGCGGGCGGGGCCTACGGTGAGGCCGTCACCACGCGGAAGGACGCTGACCGACGCGCAGCCCGAAGAGCCGCCGCTTGGGTGCAGCGGCGTCGGCGTCGGTCACAAAGGGTCAGGTTCCTGGGCATGTCCTGCGACATTGTCGCTCCCCCCATGCATCGTCAAGCGGAATGTCGACCAACGACCGAGGGTGGCCATTGGCATAGTCAAGCCGATTGGATTCGAAATCTAAGCAAGTTTCGCAAAAGTGCCCCACGGTTTTGCGTCAAAAAAATCTGCGCTCGATCATAACCCTTAAGCGGGCTTGCATTGGCCTGCCAACGGGAGCCCGCTTAGTGCAGCGCCTCGCCCGCGATGGTGATCCGGTGCATCAGCCGGCGCTCGCCGTCATAGTCGTTGAGGGCGAGGTGCCAGGTCGCGCGGTTGTCCCAGAAGGCGAGGGAGCCCACGCGCCATTGGAACCGGTAGGCGAATTCGGGCCGCCTTGCATGCTCGTACAGGTAGCCGAGCAGGACGGCGGATTCGGCCTCGGTCCAACCCTCGATCCGCAGGGTGAAATTTGGGTTCACGTAGAGCGCCTTGCGGCCGGAATCCGGATGCGTGATCACCACCGGGTGCACGGCGTCCTGGGTGGCGGCCTCCGGGTTCAGGATGCGGCCCTTGAGATCGCTGCTCGCCAGCGCGCGGCTGGCCGCCCCGAAGACGTGGCGGCTCGAATGCACCGCCCGCAAGGAGGCCAGCGTCGCCTTCAGCCCGTCGGAGAGGGCGTCGTAGGCCGCGTACATGCTGGCGAACAGGGTGTCGCCGCCGACCCGCGGCACCGCCCGCGCGTACAGGATCGAACCCTTGGCCGGCTCGGCATCGTAGGAATGGTCGGTGTGCCACTGGCCGCCGATATTGGCCGCCTGATGCGCCTCCTTGCGCACCTCGGCGATCTCCGGATAGCCGTCCACCGCCTTGAAGAACCGGTTCACGTCGATCCGCCCGAACCGCTCGGCCAGCGCGATGTGCTGCTCCGGGGTCAGGTTCTGGCCGCGGAAGAACACCACGCCGTATCGGGCCAGGGCCGCCGCGATGGTGTCGCGCGTTTCGTCGTCCAGGGGGACGGCGAGGTCGAGGCCGGCGATCTCGGCGCCGACATGCACGCCCAGCGGCGTGACCGACAGGTCCGCGCGCGGCGGCGCGGGCGGCAGCCAGGACTCGGCAACGGTGTGGAGTTGGGTCATCGGATCCGTCCTGTCGTCTGGTCCGGCATCGGGCGGGCCCGCAGCAGGCGCGCATTCGGCCGCTGATCCATCGCCAAATGGGCGCATCAGGATTCAAGCGCGGTGCGGCCGAGTCAACGAAAGCGCGTTCTCAACTTTCGACAATCCGGAAAAGGACGTTCGCTTGCTTGGCGGGGCGGGGAGGATGCGGGCCCGCGGTCCGCCGCGAGACAGCCTTCGGCTCGAAAAGAGAGATCGCTCGCGATTCGCGCGCCGACAGTCATGTCCTTCTCGTATTCCGCCGTTTGCGGCGAAGTCTTGATCTGTGGCCCCCGCAATTTTCGAAAAACGCTTTCGTTGACGCTGTGCGGCCCCGGGCGGACGATCACGGCAATTCTCGCAGCCCCCCATGCGCCTCGCTTGCCCGCCATGACTGTCGCCGTCCCGCCGCCCGACATCGTCCGCAGCCTGGCCAAGACCTTTGCGGGCCGGGCGGCTGGTTACGACCGGGCCGGCACGTTCCCGCACGACAACATCGCGGCGCTGCGCGAGGCTGGGCTCCTGGCGCTCACCGTGCCGCGGCGGCTGGACGGCGGCGGGGCCGGGCTGGCCCGGGCCGCCGCGGTGGTCCGCACCCTCGGGGCCGGCTGTCCGGCCACCGCCCTGGTGCTGGCGATGCAGTATCTCCAGCACGCCGTGATCCACCGGGCGGATTCGGCTTGGCCGCGCGCCGTCGCCGACGCGGTCGGCAGGGCGGCCGTGGAGACGGGGGCGCTGATCAACGCCCTGCGGGTCGAGCCGGAACTGGGAACGCCGTCGCGGGGCGGGGTGCCCGCAACCATCGCCCGGCGCGACGGTGATCTCTGGCGCATCACCGGGCGAAAGATCTACTCCACCGGGGCGCCGGGGCTCGCCTACGGGGTCGTCTTCGTCCGAACCGACGAAGAGAACCCGCGGATCGGCAACGTTCTGGTGCCCTTCGCTGCGAACGGCCTTCGCATCGAAGAGACCTGGGACCATCTCGGCCTGCGCTCTTCGGCGAGTCACGACGTGGTCTTCGAGGCGGTGCCGATCCCGGCCGCCTACGCCGTCGATCTGCGCCCGCCGGAGGGTTGGCAGCGGCCGGATCCGGTCCAGCAGGCCTGGAGCTGCACGCTCCTGGCTGCCCTCTACGACGGCGTGGCCGGCGCCGCGCAGGATTGGTTCGTCGGCTATCTGCGCGATCGCAAGCCCGGTAGCCTCGGGGCGCCGCTCGCCAGCCTGCCGCGCTTCCAGGAGGCGGTCGGCGAGAACGAGCGCCTGCTCGCCATCAATGCCCGCCTGGTCGCCGGGCTGGCGGAAGAGGTCGATTCCGGCCGGCCGCCGCCGCCGCGGGAGGCCGGCTTCGTGAAGCTCACCGCCACCGAGAACGCGATCGCCGTGGTCCAGCGCGCCGTGGAGCTCTGCGGCAACGCCGCGCTGACCCGGGCGAACCCGCTGGAGCGGCACCTGCGCGACGTCCTGTGCGCGCGCATCCACTGGCCGCAGGCCGACGCGGTGCGGGTCGCCGCCGGCAAGGCCACCCTCGACGCCCGATAATCCGACACGGAGATCTTTCATGAGCCTGCTGCCCCCGGAGGCCGTCGAGTTCATCGGCTTCGTCGCCCCCCGCCACACCTCCGAGATTCACCCCGCCGAGGGTCCGTCCATCGACCGGGACTACCTGAAGCTCCTGGCCCAGGCGCATGAATGGGGCGGGTTCGACCGGGTGCTGGTGGCGTTCCATGCGACGGCGCCGGACGCCCTGCTGCTCGCCGCCCAGGTCGCCACTGTGACCGAGCGGCTCGGGCTGATGATCGCCCACCGCACCGGCTTCACGGCGCCGACCGTGGCGGCCCGGCAATTCGCGACACTGGACCAGCTCACCGGCGGCCGGGTGGCGATCCACGTGATCAGCGGCGGCGACGACCGGGAGCTCGCCCAGGACGGCGACCACCTCACCAAGGATGAGCGCTACGCCCGCACCCAGGAATTCCTGGACATCGCCCGCCAGAGCTGGACCGCCACCGCGCCGTTCGACTACGCGGGCACGTTCTACCGGGTGGAGCGCGGCTTCTCCGAGGTGAAGCCGGTCGACGCCATCCCGGTCTATTTCGGTGGGGCCTCGCCGGCGGCTCTGGCGGTGGCCGGCCGCCACGCCGACACCTACGCCCTGTGGGGTGAGACCCAGGCCCAGGTCCGGGAACTGATCGGGCGCGTCCGGGACGCCGCCGCGCCGCATGGGCGCAAGCCCCGCTTCAGCCTGTCGGTCCGGCCGATCCTGGCCGAGACCGAGGAGCGGGCCTGGGCTCGCGCGGAGGATATCCTGGCCCGGACCCGCGCCGCCCGGGCGACCAGGGGTCTCGGCGCGGCTGCCGCGCCGCAGAACGAGGGCTCGCGCCGGTTGCTGGCGGCCGCCGCTGCGGGCTCGCGCCTCGACAAGCGCCTGTTCACCGCCATCGCGGCCGAGACCGGGGCGGCGGGCAATTCCACGGCCCTGGTCGGGACGCCCGAGCAGGTGGCCGACGCGCTGCTCGACTATCACGACCTCGGGGTGCGCACCTTCCTGATCCGCGGCTTCGACCCGCTGGAGGACGCGATCCAGTACGGGCGGGACCTGCTGCCGGCCTTCAAGGCGGCGCTTGCGGCCCGCGGCCGCGCTTCTGAGGCCGCCTGATGCGCGCCGCGTTGTTTTGGGTTCTCGCCCTGCTGGCCGTCGGGCCGGCCCGGGCGGAAGACGTGCTGCGGATGGGCGACCAGCGCGGCAATGCCCGCGCCCTGATGGAGGCGGCGGGCGTCCTCGACGGCTTGTCCTACCGGCTCGAATGGAGCGAGTTCCCGGCGGCAGCCCCCTTGCTTGAGGCGTTGAACGCCGGGGCGATCGACGCGGGCGGGGTCGGCGACGCGCCCTTCACCTTCGCGGCCGCCGCCGGGGCGCCGGTGAAGGCGTTCATGGCGTTCCGCAACCGGCAGGACGGGCTGGCGATCCTAGTCGCGAAAGACTCGCCGATCCGGACCGTGGCGGATCTCAAGGGCAAGCGCATCGCCACCAACCGTGGCTCCATCGGCCACCAGGTGGTGCTGGCCGCCCTGGAGGAGGCGGGGCTGCCGTTCGACAGCGTCGTGTTCAGCTTCCTGCCGCCGGCCGATGCCAAGATCGCCCTCGCCTCCGGGTCCGTGGACGCCTGGGCGACCTGGGAGCCCTACACCTCGGCGGCGGAAGTCGCCGGCCTGGTCCGGGTGGTCCGCGACGGCAACGGCATCACCCCCGGCCTCACCTTCGCGGTTGCGCGCGACAGCGCCCTGACGGACAAGCGGCCCCTGCTCGCCGATTTCGCCGCGCGCCTCGCGAAGGCCCGGGCCTGGGCACTCAAGGACCCGGCGCCCTACGCGGCGGTCTGGTCGAAGCTGATCGGCCTGCCGGAGGCGGTGCCGCTGCGCTGGTTCAGCCGGGCCGGCTACCGGACCGTGCCGATCGATGCCGACGTGATCGCCGACGAGCAACGCACCATCGACCTCTACGTCCGCGCCGGCCTGATCCCGAAGGCCCGCGCCCCGCAGGCGGCGGCGATCTTCGACACGGGGTTTTCCCAAGCCCTCACCGCGGTGCAATGATGGGCGGTCCCCCGGATCAGAGGTCCTGACGATGCACGACACCGGCGACGGCCATACCCACGATCATGATCACGATCACGGGGCAGGGGAGGGGGCATCCGAGGCGCCGCGTTGGAAGCATGACGGCGTGCGCGTGATCCCGGGTGACCAGCTCGACAGCAACACCGCGCAGACCCCCGGCATGTTCCGGCAGGCGGCGATCAACGCGGCCCGGGTCGGCGCCCAGAAGATCTGGGCCGGCACGGTGGCGATCCAGCCCGACGCCAAGACCGGCGTGCACCATCACGGCGCCCTGGAGAGCGTGATCTACGTGGTCTCCGGCCGCGCCCGGATGCGCTGGGGCGAGCGGCTCGAATACGTGGCCGAGGCCGGGCCGGGGGACTTCATCTTCGTGCCGCCTTTCGTGCCGCACCAGGAGATCAACGCCTCCACGGACGAGCCCCTGCACTGCGTGCTGGTGCGCTCGGACAACGAGGCCGTGGTGGTCAACATTCCGGATGTCGAGCCGGTGGAGCGGCCCGAATCCGTCCACTGGGTCGATCCGATCCACAAGCACCCGTGAGCACCTGCGGAGCGTAGCCATGAATCGGGCAGAGCCATGAGTGGGAAACGCCAGCTGCATCTCGGCGCGTTCATGCGCCCGGTGGGGATCCACACGGCCTGGTGGCGCTATCCCGGCGGCTACCCGGACGCGAACTTCAACTTCGAGCACCTGACGCATTTCGCCCGGCGGTTGGAGGCGGCGAAGTTCGACGCCTTCTTTATGGCCGACCATCTGGCGGTGATGAACATGCCGGTGGCGGCCCTGCGCCGCTCGGCCACCGTGACCTCGTTTGATCCGCTGACGCTGCTGCCGGCGCTCGCCGCGCTCACGTCGCGGATCGGGCTGATCGCCACGGCGTCAACCACCTACAACGAGCCCTACCATGTGGCCCGGAAGTTCGCCTCCCTCGACCACATCTCGAAGGGCCGGGCCGGCTGGAACCTCGTCACCTCCGGCAACCCGGACGAGGCGCTGAATTTCGGCCGCGACGCGCATCTCGACCATGCGGTGCGCTACGCCCGGGCGCGCGAGTTCTACGACGTGGTCACCGGCCTGTGGGATTCCTGGGCGGACGACGCCTTCCTGATGGATCCGGAGAGCGGCCTGTTCTTCGATCCCGACAAGCTGCACGTTCTCGACCACACGGGCGAGTTCCTGAAGGTGAAGGGCCCGCTCAACGTCGCCCGGCCGGTGCAGGGCTGGCCGGTGATCGTCCAGGCCGGCGCCTCCGAGGCCGGAAAGCAGATCGCGGCCGCCACCGCCGAGATGGTGTTCGGCGCCAGCCCCACTCTGGAGGCCGCGCAGGCCTACTATGCCGACGTGAAGGGCCGGATGCCGGCCCTGGGGCGGGATCCCGACCACCTGAAGATCCTGCCCGGCGCCCTGGTGATCCTGGGCGAGACCGAGGCCGAGGCGCAGGCCAAGCGGGCGCGCCTCGACGATCTGGTCCATCCCGACAGTGGCCTCGCCAACCTGTCGGTGCGCCTTGGGGTCGACGCCTCCGGCTTCGATCTCGACGCGCCCCTGCCGGAGATCCCCGAGACCAACGCCAGCAAGAGCAGCCAGGCGCAACTCCTCGACTACGCCCGCCGCACCGGCGCCACCGTGCGCGACCTCGCCCGCAAGGTCGGCGCCTATGCCGGGCTCCATTTCGTGGGCACGCCCGCGCAGGTCGCGGACCGGATGGAGGAATGGCTGGAGGGACGCGGCTGCGACGGCTTCAACGTGATGTTCCCGTTCGTGCCCGAGGGGCTCGACGACGTGGTCGACCGGCTGGTGCCGGAACTGCAGCGGCGCGGCCTGTTCCGCCGCGACTATGCCGGCACGACCCTACGCGACCATCTCGGCCTGCCGCGCCCGCCGAACCGGTTTTTTCCGCCGGAGGGCGCGTAAAAGAAAACGAACGGCCTGTCGGCGCGGGCCGCCTGGAGATCATCCAACCCACTCCCCTCATCCTGAGGCGCCCGGCGATCCAAGATCGCTGGGCCTCGAAGGAGCCCTCCAGAGACCCCTGCGATCCCTGGAGGGCTCCTTCGAGGGCGCCGCTGTGCGTCGCCACCTCAGGATGAGGGAGAGTGTGGGACAGACAAGTTTCGGGACGATGCGCTACCGCTTTACCTTGGCCTTGCGGGCAGCGAAGCGGGCGTCGCGGGTCGCCTTCTGCTCGGCGGCCAAAGCGGCTTGGCGCTCGACCTTCTCGGCAGCCTGACGGACGATCTCGGCCGCCGCGCGCTCCTGCTCCGCGAGCTCTTCCGCGGTGCGGATCGCCTCGGCGGCGGCGCGGGCCGTTTCCCGCTCGCTCACCCGCACCTCGCGGGCCTCGACGACGGCCTGGCGCTCGGCCTGCCGGGCGAGGACGGCCGGGTCATCCGCCGGGGGGCGTGCACGGAACTGGGCCAGCCGCTCCTCCTTGGCCTTCGCACCGGCCTCGAGACGATCGGAAAGCTGCGTTTCTTTGAATTGACCCACGTACACTCCTCGTGCGCCGCAGCGCGGGTGTCAGAAACAGAAGAAGCCGCTCCACACAGGGAACGGCTTCGAAACGCGTCCTCGAAAGAGGCGCGCGGTTCAGGCGGCCTGGAGGCTGCCGGCGGACTGCTTGCCGCTGCGACGGTCGGTTTCCAGCTCGTAGGAGAGCTTCTGACCCTCGATCAGGTTGCGCATGCCGGCGCGCTCGACAGCCGAGATGTGCACGAACACGTCCTTGCCGCCGTCGTCAGGCTGGATGAAGCCGAAGCCCTTGGTCTCGTTGAACCACTTAACGGTGCCGATGCTCATAAATATTCCAACTGCTTCAGAGCACGATGCGCGAACCGGAATCCGGACCGCCGAAATCACCGTGCTGTAACAAAGATCCAGATCAAGCCGCATCTGCACTGTAGAGGCGGCAAGCTCTGGACGATCGAAGAGGGCAAGCGCGTGCCTGAGCATGCGCCCATCCATGGTCGTCGAAACTGGGAGAGATGCAGAGCGCTCGCCCTGTTGAGGCGAGACGGCCGAATATCTGGCCAAAGATCGATTTATGTTCTCTAGCGCATCGGCGAGATAATCACAATCGTGAAACGCGCCGGGCGAGACATTCGATGCCGGTCGCCGCAGAGGCGCGGTTTTTCGCGATGCTAGTCTGGTGTATAAACGTGGATACTGACGCTGCTTGCCGCGGCGCCCCGCCCGGACGGATGCCAGATCCGACGTGAGTATCCGGATCGAGGTGTCGGCGCGACCGCCTTCGAATCGCGGTCGGTCCGAACACGACGGACCTCTCCCGAAAAATACCCTCTGCGGCCCATCGACCGTGAGACGCGTTAGCACTCTCGCGCATTGAGTGCTAAGACAGCGGCCGACCCGGCGCGGACGATTCGGTCCGCCGCCGCCTTTCCCGCATGGGCTCCGTCATGTCGACGCGAGGCCCACAGGCGGGACGAACAGGATGCCAAACATGAAGTTTCGCCCGCTGCACGACCGCGTGGTGCTCCGCCGCATCGAGGGCGAGGAGAAGACCAAGGGTGGGATCATCATCCCCGATACGGTCAAGGAGAAGCCGCAGGAGGGTGAGGTCGTCGCCGTCGGTCCCGGCGCCCGGGACGAGGCCGGCAAGATCAATCCGCTGGAGGTGAAGCCCGGTGATCGCGTGCTGTTCGGCAAGTGGTCCGGCACCGAGGTCAAGATCGACGGTCAGGATCTCCTGATCATGAAGGAATCCGACATCATGGGCGTCGTCGCCTAAGGGCGTCCGCCCAGACCAACGCTCCTCAAGCCCTTCGAGGCGCCCGCACCGGCGCGCCTCGGGGCCGAACGACAACAGAAGAGATTGTCCATGTCAGCCAAAGACGTTCGTTTTTCCGTCGATGCCCGTGAGAAGATGCTGCGCGGCGTCGAGCTGCTCGCCAGCGCCGTGAAGGTCACGCTCGGTCCCAAGGGCCGCAACGTCGTGATCGAGAAGAGTTTCGGCGCCCCGCGCATCACCAAGGACGGCGTCACCGTCGCCAAGGAGATCGAGCTCGCCGACAAGTTCGAGAACATGGGCGCCCAGATGGTGCGCGAAGTCGCCTCGAAGTCGAGCGACATCGCCGGTGACGGCACCACCACCGCCACCGTGCTGGCCGCCTCCATCGTCCGCGAAGGCGTCAAGTACGTCGCCGCCGGCATGAACCCGATGGACCTGAAGCGCGGCATCGACCTCGCGGTCGCCGCGGTCGTGAAGGACATCAGCGAGCGCTCCCGCAAGGTCGCCTCCTCGGAGGAGATCGCCCAGGTCGGCACGATCTCCGCCAACGGCGACAAGGAGATCGGCGAGATGATCGCCCACGCGATGCAGAAGGTCGGCAACGAGGGCGTGATCACGGTCGAAGAGGCCAAGACCGCCGAGACCGAGCTCGACGTCGTCGAGGGCATGCAGTTCGATCGCGGCTACCTGTCCCCGTACTTCATCACCAACGCGGAGAAGATGGTCGCCGATCTCGAGGATCCGTACATCCTGATCCACGAGAAGAAGCTGTCGTCGCTGCAGGCGATGCTCCCTGTCCTTGAGGCCGTGGTCCAGACCGGCAAGCCGCTGCTGATCATCGCCGAGGACATCGAGGGTGAGGCGCTCGCCACCCTCGTGGTGAACAAGCTGCGCGGCGGCCTGAAGGTCGCGGCCGTGAAGGCGCCGGGCTTCGGTGATCGTCGCAAGGCGATGCTGGAAGACATCGCGATCCTGACCAAGGGCCAGATGATCGCCGAGGATCTCGGCATCAAGCTCGAGAACGTGACGCTCGACATGCTCGGCCGGGCCAAGCGCGTCCGGATCGAGAAAGAGACCACCACGATCATCGACGGCATCGGCGAGAAGTCGGACATCGAGGGCCGGATCTCGCAGATCAAGGCGCAGATCGAGGAGACCACCTCGGACTACGACCGCGAGAAGCTCCAGGAGCGTCTGGCCAAGCTCGCGGGCGGCGTCGCGGTGATCCGCGTCGGCGGCTCGACCGAGGTCGAGGTAAAGGAGAAGAAGGACCGCGTCGACGACGCCCTCCACGCCACCCGCGCTGCGGTGGAAGAGGGTATCGTCCCGGGCGGCGGCACCGCGCTGCTGCGCGCCAAGGCGGCCGTTCAGGGTCTCTCGAACGACAACCCCGACGTCCAGGCCGGCATCAAGATCGTGCTGAAGGCGCTTGAGGCCCCGATCCGTCAGATCGCGTCCAACTCGGGCGTCGAGGGCTCGATCGTGGTCGGCAACATCCTGGCCAACGCCTCGCCGACCTACGGCTTCAACGCCCAGACCGAGGAGTATGTCGACATGCTCCAGGCCGGCATCGTCGATCCGTCCAAGGTCGTCCGGGCGGCGCTGCAGGGCGCGGCTTCGGTCGCTGGCCTGCTGGTGACCACCGAGGCGATGATCTCCGAGCTGCCGCGCAAGGAAGCCCCGGCCATGCCGGGCGGCGGCGGCATGGGTGGCATGGGCGGCATGGACTTCTAAAGCCTCCCCGACCTTAGACACGATGGTCCGACGCGGCGCCCCCGCTGCGCCGGACCGTCAATCCCGACCCGATCGGCACTTGGCCCGTCGTAACCCCATCGTGACCGCACCAAGCGTCCCGCTGCGGGTTGCCCCTTCGAGTTGGTCGAGAGGTTTCCATGGGCGCGCGTGTCGATCCGGCTAGGACCAGGGTTTCGATCCGCACGGCGCGCGCCGCCATGCTGGCCCTGGTGACGCTCATGGTGGCCCCCGCTACGGCGTGGGCCTGGGGTGTCCCCGGCTGCACCAATCTTCCCGAATACAATCGCGCCCTCGGCGCCCTTCAGGGCATGACCAGCGCCTGCGACATGAGCGTCGAGCGCGCCCGCCAGGTCATCGCGGAGCATGACGGCGTGCCCGTCGCCCAACCACCGGTGGTGGCGCCGCCCCGGGTCCAGGCCCGGCGCAATGCGGGACGAGCTCATCACCACAGGGCCTCCCGTCACCGGCACGCGGCCCGGCGCTGACGCAAACCTCGATCGTCCCGGGCCGGGTCCGGCTTCCCCTCCGGCGCCGGCGGCTCTAGCATCGGTTCCAAGCCCGTATAGCAACCGAGCACAAGGAAGATCTTCCGTGCGGCTCGATCTCGGTCACCAAGGCGATTGGATCGTCGATCCCCGCGAACTGGCCTCGTGCCTGGGCGTCAGCATGGCCGTGCTCAAGCGCCAGGAGCGCCTCGGTCAGGTCGAGGCCCGGATCAAGGCCGGCTCCGGCACCGATCAGACCTGCGTGACGGTCCGCCTGCACGGCAAGGGCTGGCGGGGAACTTTCGATGGCAGCGGCGCGCTCATCTCGGAAGAGCGGTGGTGACACCGAGCATCCAGAACAAAGCCGCGGCGTTCGGGCAATGCGTGGTACAGACCTGAAGTGCTTCCGCCGTCGCTATCATCGAGGACCGACATGAACGCCTTCCGATGGCTTATGGCCAAGATTATCGGTCTCCTGTTCTCGCAAACGATCGACCACAAGAACCGCAAAGCTGCCGCCGACAAGGAGGGCGGGACCTACGATGGCGGCTCGGCTTATCAATCGGCCGGTTTCGAGGGCGATTACCACGCCGCGACCAACCTGCTGAAGCAGCGGATGAACAAGAACTTCCCGGACAATTTCCACGCCCGGTTGGGTTCTCAGACCAACAGCATGTACGATTACGGCGAGGATCGCGCGGGCGCCGTCGACACGGCCTCCACCGCGATCGCGATGGCGCTGCGCAACGGCGCGACCGTCACCCAGGCCGCGGAAGCCGGTGCGGCGAGCATCGGGATCTGAGCGCGGACACGGCGCTCGCCTCAAGTCGCCAGAGCGCGAATATCAACGGAGCCGAAGATGACCGGCTCGGAGCCTTCAGAACCTTGCCGCCCTTACGAAGGTCAGGGCGCGGCAGCGTTCCGGGATCAGCGATCCGGCGATTGACACAGGTTTGCCTGGCAGACTTCGTCGCGGCATCGTCCGCAGGAGACGCGGGCGCTTTCTCCTGCACGGCTTGAGGTGTTCACGGGTCCCGTTGTGCAGGCTGCTCCGTGCGCCATCTCCCGTGTGGGCTACGACGTTCACACATCGTTGCCGGATGGAAGCAACGGCCGGACCCAAGCGCGTCTCCCTCCCCCCTCTGCGGGGGAGGGTGGGCCTCGCGTCAGCGAGGGTCGGGAGAGGGGAACCCGGCTTCCGGAGGAGGCAGCGCCGGCGTGCAGGCCGGAGCTTTGTCTTGCACCGTCGCTCCCCTCTCCCGACCCCCTTTGGGGGCCACCCTCCCCCGCAGAGGGGGGAGGGAGAGCCGCGGTGTCTCCAGCGTATCCTGCCGACCCCGATGTGTGAACGTCGTAGCCCGTGTGGGAGAGGGGACGCGCGCCACACCCAGTGATGTGTGCCAACCGAGACGAGAGAGCGGGCGCGTCACAGCCTACAAGGGCGATCGCGCCTCGAAGAACTTGTGCGCAGCCGACCGCTCACATCACCACAGGTGGCGCGGCAGCCGCCGCTTCCAGCGCTCGCCGGCCTTGAGGGTATCGGCCTGCCGCGAGAGGCGGATCGGGCGCACCGGCATCGCGGTCGGCTGAGCCGGGGCGGCCGTCACTGGAGCGGGCGCACTCGTCGGCTGCCGCGAGATCGCGGGAGCCGGGGTGAAAACGGGCCGTGCCGCCTCGGTCGCGGGCTTCGGCGCGCGCTTGGTGACCGCCTTGACCCGGCGCACCCGCGGAAGGCGCTCGATCGTCGGAGCCTCGTCCGCCTCGGCGGTTTCGGGCTCGCTCGCGGTCGAGAACATCGGCATGAGGCTCGGCAGCACCCGGCGCGCCGGGGCCTCGGGCCGCGCCGGATCGGCCAGGACGACGGGGGCAGCTGCCGGCTCGGCCGGCTTGTCGGCGGTGACCTCGGGGATGTCCCACCAGAGGTCGTGATTTTCGCGGGGCCGCATGGTCGCGTCGACCAGGGCGACGCGGGAGGTGCGGGTATGCTTGACTTCGACCGTGAACGGCCGCGCGCTCCGGCGCTTCATGTGTGCGGAATTCCTGAGAACAACGTGCCCAACGGCTCAAAACGTGCCGGCAACGTTTGAGCATCATACGGGAGCGAACCACCCGTTGTCGAGCGTGGAGATCAACAATCCTGTTCAGTCAGCATAGGCTTTTGTGATGACCTCAAGTGCCGGTGTGACGTCGGCACTGTTGAAGTACTGGGTTCTGCGGCTCGCGCACGCAACGGCAGCACTTCATCGCCGTTCGTCCCGCTTACCCTGTCCGAGCGAGGCTCTAGCCGCCCCCTCCGCCGCCGCCGCCCGTCCCGGGACCGCCGAGATTGCCGTCCTTGTTCGGCGTGTTCCAATGAATGATGCCGTCGTCCGGGGGGCGAAGCCGTGCGGCCGGGACGCGCGGGGCACCGAAGGGCAGGGCCTCGATCGCGCCGCGACGCCCGCGGTTGGCCCGATCCCGCTGAGCGACTGCAGGAGTGCCTGCCAAGACCGCGAGCGCGACCATCAGCCACTTCACCATCGCGCGTCTCATGAACACCCCACGGCGGCCCGAGCGCGCCTCCCGGCGGGGCGGAGATGTCGCGCGGGGGCGGGGCTCATCCGCAGGAAGGCCGTTGCAGGTCACGTCATCAGGAACGGTCCGAGAGCCCGTCGGGTTTCCTCGAAGCCGGGGGCGCGCCTCAGCGGCCCCGGCGAGGAGAGAATCCGTGTTCAAAGTCCCGACGTTGACGGGTGGCCTGTTCGCCGCCAGCCTGTTTCTCGCGCCGCTTCCGGCTGCCGCTGCCCAGATCGGCCTCGGCGCCGTCACCGAACCGGCCCCGGCGGTTGAGCAGGTCCAGTACGGCTATGGCGGTCCCCGCTTCGGACCGGGCTTCGGTGGCCGCCGCCATGGCTACGGCGGCCCGGGCTTCCGGGGCCGGGGTTACGGCTATGGCCGCGGGTACGGGCGTGGCTATGGCCGGCCGCATGGCTTCGGCGGCCCGCGCGGCTACGGGCGTCGCGGCGGCTTCTGACCGCATCCGATCCGGATCCTGATCGTCATGAGCCCGCCCGGCCTTGAAGCCGCGGCGGGCTTCTTCGTGCGCGGCCGGTCCCGGCTCGGGACGGCCGATCCCGCGGCCTCCGCACGGCCTGCTAACCCTGGCCGGTCATCCTGCCTCACGAGCCGCGTTGCGTATCGGCTCGACCGCGGGTGAGATCGGACGCTCCCCCGCCCCGTGATCGGATCGGGGCGGGGCCGAGCGGCCGGTCCGCCCGGCGCACACGGCTTTGTCATGTCCGCGGTCGTAAAACGGCCGTCTCGTTCCTGCCTGGGTTCCTGCATGCGCCTGACCTTCGCCGCCCTCCTCGTCTGCTGTGCCACGGCCGCCTGCGCCGGGGAGCCGCTCCTGGACGGTCCGGTCACGGGCGGCGGCTTCGGGATGAGCGGCTCGGATTACTACGGCGACATCCGCAGCCGGATGCCGTTCACGCAGGAGGCCTCGCCCCGGCCGATCGGCCTCAGGGATGTCGAGCGCGCGCGGGCGGTCCGGAAGCGCGCGGAGGCGCGATACCCGGCGCGGCGGCGCACGCCCCACGGCTGAGCCGGCCGGGGCCGATCGCCTATGACGCCGTGAAGAGAGACGCGGCCCGATACGCGCTCGGGGTCATGCCATACTGCGCCTTGAAGCGGCGGGCGAAGTGGGCCTGGCTGGCGAAGCCGCAGCCATAGGCCAGGGTGCCGATCGGCAGGTGCCGGACGCCCGGGTCGGTCAGGCGCTTGGCGGCCGTCTCGAGCCGACGCTGCCAGATCCAGTCCGAGATGTGCTGGCCGTGCCCGTGGAACAGCTCCTGCAGCCGGCGCAACGATACGCCGACCGCGGCGGCGAGTTGCGGCGGGTCGAGGGTCGTGTCGCCGAGGTTGGCCTCGACATAGGCCTTGGCGCGCTGAACCACGACGGTGCCGTGCAGCGGCCGCGGGATCTCCCGGGCCAGGCGCTCGGCGATGCTGGCCACGATCAGGTCCGTGCCGGCCGAAGCCATGCGGGCGGCCGCGTCGGGCGGGAGCTGGTGCTGCACCCGGATCAATTCGCGGAAGAAGGTCGAGACCAGGGTCGCCGAGGCGAGATCCGAGCCCACGGTCAGGGCCGTGTAGAGCCGGGTGGACCCGAGCACGTTCTCCAGGCGCTCGCGTGGCAATTGAATCGATAGGCACGCGCTGCCCGTGCTCGTCGTTCTCACGACCGGCCGCTGGTCGCTCACCACGAAGTCGCCCGGCCGCTGCACCGAATTCCGGCCATCCTGATCGAACGTCGCCGCGCCGGCGAGTTGCAGGATTGCCAGGACCATGCCCTCGTGGGCCGAGTCCCGGAACATCTCGCCGGTCGCCTCGCTCCGCAAGGCAGTCTGCGAGACGCGGTGCATCGCGACGGACCCGATCGTGATGACGTCTATCTTGCCGCTGAATAGACCGTCGTCGAGGCGCTGCTGTTGGAGATTGGCGCCCAGATCGAACAGCGTTTCCCGCCAGCGTTTGAAGCTATCGCGGGGATGCACCCCGTCAGTCGAAAACAATGTCTGCATGAAGGGTGCTTAAGTACTCGCGTGTGCAGCACGGGAGGATTTTTCCTATCGCGCACAACTGGAATTTTCAAATGGATCAGTATTAAACCTAGGATTGAGGATATGCGGCGGCGACTCTCCATGGAAACCCCAGGGCTCGCTCGCTGAGGTTGGGCTATCGATTGCAAATTGAAAATTGCCTCGCCTCGAACACGGGACGTTGAACCAAAACCGAGCCCGTCCGGCACCGCCTGTGGCCTGCAGGTGACACGCGTATCAGGCCGCTCGTCCAGCAGGCACCCTCACCGGTCAGGCCGTCGCCCGAGCCAGGCGAGCCGGGTGCGCAGCGATGGCCTCCGCGGATTCGGGCAGGCTGAGCATTCCGGCATAGTCGCCGATCGGCTGCGGCTTGCCGAACAGGTAGCCCTGCATCTCCCCGCAGGCCTCGTCCGCCAGGAACCGCCGCTGGGCGGCCGTCTCCACGCCTTCGGCGACGACGCCCATGCGGAGGCTCCGGCCCAGGCTCAGCACGGCGCGCACGATCACGGCGGCCTGCGGGTCGACGCCGAGCTGGGCCACGAAGGAGCGGTCGATCTTCATCTTGTCGAACGGGAAGGCCTGCAGGGTCGCCAGCGACGCGTAGCCGGTGCCGAAATCGTCCATGCTGATCCGGACGCCGAAGCTTTTCAGGCGCCGCAGGATGCTGATCGCCCGGGCCATGTCGTTGATGATGACGCTCTCGGTGACCTCCAATTCCAGCCTCTCCGGCGACAGGCCGGTCTGGGCCAGCACGGCCAGCACGGTCTCGGGCAGGTCCGGCTTCTGGAACTGCCGCGGCGACAGGTTCACGGCGACCTTCAGCGATGGCGCCCAGGTCGCGGCCTCGCGGCAGGCCTCGCGCAGGACCCAGTCGCCGAGCGCGATGATCAGCCCGGTCTCCTCGGCCAGGGGCACGAACACGCTGGGCGGGATCTGGCCGCGCGTGGGGTGCGTCCAACGCACCAGGGCCTCGAAGCCGACCAGGACGCCCGATGCGCCGTCCACCTGCGGCTGGTAGTGCAGGCTCAGGGCATCGTCGGCCAGCGCCTGGCGCAGGTCGCTCTCCAGCACCCGGCGCTCCTCCGCCTCCTCGTCCATGTCGGAGGCGAACACCCGGTAGGTGCCCCGGCCCTCGGCTTTGGCCCGGTAGAGGGCGAGGTCGGCCCGCCGGTACAGGCATTCCGGGCTCGCCCCATGCTCCGGGGCAAGCGCGATGCCGACGCTCAGGCCGACGGCGATCCGCTGGGCGCCGACCCAGAGCGGTGCCTCGAACAGGCCGATCAGGCACTCAGCGATCGCGATGGCCTCCTGGCGGTCGCCCGAGAGCAGGACGGCGAACTCGTCGCCGCCCAGGCGCGCCACGACGCCGTCGCCCACCACGGACCGCAAGCGGTCCGCCACGCTGCGCAGCAGATCGTCGCCGGCCTGGTGGCCGAGCGTGTCGTTCACGCCCTTGAAGCCGTCGAGATCGAGATACAGCACCGCCCCGGTGCCGCCCCTTACGGCGATGTCGGCGAGCCGCGCATCGAGATATTCGCGGAACAGGCCGCGGTTCGGCAGGCCGGTCAGGATGTCGTGCCGGGCGAGGCGCGCCACCTCGGCCTCCGCGGCCTTGCGCTGGGTGATGTCGGTGAACGTCCGCACGAAGCCGCCATCCTGGAGCGGCACGGTCCGGATCTCGAGCACCAGGCCGTTCGGGCGCACGCGCTCGTGGACATGGGCCTGGTCCAGGCCGCCGCGCTCGATCCAGTCCCGGTACGACCGGTCGGTCCGGTTGCGCTCGCGGTTCTGCAGCTGGTGGCGCAGGACCGCCTTGTAGCTGGGGCTGGCCAGCATCATCGCCCGCGGCAGATCGAGCAGCGCCAGGGCGCGCTCGTTGCACACCTGAACCAGGCCGCGTCCGTCCACCATGATCAGGCCCTGGTCCATGCTGTCCAGGGTCATGTCGAGCAGCAGCGTCTTCTCGCGCAAGGCGACGCCCTGGCGGGCGAGGGCGGCGTTGATCGTGCGCAGATGGTCGAGCATCAGGGCCAGCGCCGCGAAGGCCAGGATCACCGCCATCATCACCGCGATGCCGCCCGCCACGGCGCCGCGGGCGAGGCCGAGATCCGGGGTTTCCAGCGCCGGGTCCGGGATCACGCGCGCCGCCGCCATGGCCAGGAAGTGCAGCCCGGCGATGGCCGCCGTCAGGATGGTCGCGGCGGCCATCCGCGTCTTGGCGTCGCCGCGGCGGACATGCACCATCAGGGCGGCGCCGGAGAGGCTGCAGCCGATCGCGGTCGCGGCCAGCGCCAGCGCCGGATCCCAGTCGAAGCGTCCGGGCAGGACCACTCCCGCGATGCCGAGGAAGTGCATGCAGGCGATGCCGCCGCCCAGGACCAGGCCGGCGACGGCTCCGGCCCAGAACGCGTGCTGATGCGCATCCCGCAGGAGCGTGAAGGCGACCAGGGCGCCCGCGACGGCGACGATCAGCGACAGCAGCGTCGTGGCCATCTCGTAGCCGACGACGACGCCGGGATCGTAGCCGAGCATGCCGATGAAGTGGGTGCTCCAGATCCCCGCGCCGGCCGAGAAGGCAGCGGCCAGCAGCCAGGCGGGCGCGGAGGCGCCGCCCTTCCGGACACGCTGTTCCAGAAGCAGGGCGACGTAGCAGGAGATCCAGCAGACGCAGGCGGCCAGGGGCACCACCCAGGGGGTGTGCTGGTCGGTCAGGCAGGCCAGAGCGCGGTACATGGAAAGCCTCGCCGTGCGGCAACACGGGAGCACGGTAGCGGCTCGATACTAATCAGAAGTTGCATATTCGATTGCGATTTTGCCTTGGCGACTGGTTTTCAGGGACGAACGCCCCGGCTCATCCCCGACAATCGACACGGGTTCTGAGGTACAGGCGCCGCTGCAGGCCGCGAGCGACTCCCTCTCCCGTGCGGGCGATCGAATTCACCCATACCCGGATGTGGCGCGGGTCCCCTCTCCCGTGCGGGAGAGGGACAGGGTGAGGGGTGCGACGTCTCCGTATGGACCTGATCCCTCACCCCAACCCTCTCCCGCACGGGAGAGGGGGCACGTGGCGGCTTTCGCAAGCCGATGTGTGAACATCGTAGCTCTGTGGGGGAGGGAGAGCCGCGGCGTCTCCAGCGTATCCTGCCGACCCCGATGTGTGAATCCGCTAGCCCGCACGGGAGAGGGGAACCCGCGTGTTCTGCGGGTCATGAGAGGACCGTGGCTACGATCGAAGCCTTTGGAGCCGCGAAGGCTCCTCCCCGAGCGACGTCTGGCGTCGGCGGCTGCGGCCACCGGCTCGCAGCCGCTGAGGTGGCTATCGGTCTCATCCCCACCGTCTTCGCGCGTCGCGCGGCGAGCCGCATTGCCTTTGAACACGTCAAAGTGGCTCAATCGCTGCGCTGAAGCGTACAAGCGTGGCGGTTACATGCTTTCGGCGCGCTCCAGCCATGCCGGAACGCGAATGCCCCGGCCGGCATCCCTGCAGTACGAGGGGCCTCCTCCCAAGACGACCCCTTCGAGCCCGCTCGGCATCAGCTGCGGCGGGCTCTTTTTCGTTAAGCGTTTCGCCCTACGCCTGGCCGGTGTCCGCGATCCGACGCTCCGCCCGCCGTCAACGGACTTTGACGGCACGCTGTGACCGCACGCATGAACAGATTCCTGGCGATCGTTGCGACCCTGATCGTGTGTGCGACCCCAGCGCTGGCCGAGGGCGACTGGGCCGACCGGGGCTGCGAAGAGCCGCAGATGACGGGTTCGCTGCCGACCAAGCCGCTCGGTCCGACAACCCTGGGGATTGCCTCGAACAAGGTCGAGATGACGCCGCCCGAGGACAGCTGGCAGGAGCAGGCGCAGCAGAACGCGGAGCGCCGCCGGCGGGAGCAGGCCGAAGGATGCCCGATCGATTGACGGTCGATCATCCCCGCATCCCGGACGCGTTCTGAGTCCGTCTACCACTTTGCGTTGATCCGCCGAGCAATCACCGGCATTGTGGATTCGGACTCGGGCGGCCGGCGGCGACGCGCGCCGCGGGCGCCGGACCGCGAAGGGCTTTGCGACATGCGGCTACTGACGTTCGGCGCCTTGATGGCGCTCTCGGTCTCGCCGGAGGCGCTGGCCCAGGATCCGCGGGACGTGCCGGTCCAGCGCGATCTCAAGCGGATGGACCGGATCGACAAGCGCCTCGGTCGCGACGGCGTCCGGCAGATCGATCCGAACGTCACGCCGGACAATCCCGACGGCGTCGTCGGCTTCGACGGGCCGCCCTTCAACGCCGGGGATCCCGGGGTGATCGACGGCGGTCCCCTGCCGCCCGGCTCGCCGGCGGATGCCGACGACGATTAGAGCCTGCTGGTTCGGACGCGCCCTGCGCGAGAGCCGTTCCCGATCGCGCTGCAATCGGGCTCGCCTCTAAGAGCCTGTTTGACCGGTCTTTCCCATCCTCACCCTCATCCTGAGGCGGCGGAGCGAAGCGGAGGCCTCGAAGGAGCCCTCCAGCCTGCCGCGCGATCCCTGGAAGGCTCCTTCGAGGCTGCTCCGCAGCACCTCAGGATGAGGGGAGAGATTGGGATCTCCATCGGCAGAACCATCATTCGACCGCGAGCCTGCGGTCGAACAGGTAACTGGGGCAGATATCCGGGCGGTGGGGTTTTGCGGTTTGGCCGTGGCGTGATTCAACACCCGGCATGGCGCTGCCGGATCCCGATGGCCTGGATGCCCTCTCGCTGAGCGAACTTCGCGGGCTGGTCGTCGCCCTGA
>NZ_JAKSYK010000196.1:0-89944 GCF_022829425.1 Methylobacterium sp. J-072
TCAGGGCGACGACCAGCCCGCGAAGTTCGCTCAGCGAGAGGGCATCCAGGCCATCGGGATCCGGCAGCGCCATGCCGGGTGTTGAATCACGCCACGGCCAAACCGCAAAACCCCACCGCCCGGATATCTGCCCCAGTTACCGTTTTCACGACGATTTATCAGTCTCCAACCCGGCAGACGACGGATAGGCGCCTGAACGAGGCCGCCGTCTCCGCTGCTACCAAACCCGTTTCCGCGCACTTGATTCGATGACCGATGCATAGGTCGTTCGCTGCGGGCGCACGGCGATGCGAACGCGAGCGGTCGCCGACGACGCAAGGATGGTAGCGCTGAAGTTCGGCTCCGACGGCAGGGGATCGGATCGCCCGGTGATGGACCCGGCGCGCGTCGATGCGGTGGCGCGGCGATGCGGTGGCGCGGCGATGCGCTCACAAGCCCAGGGCGCGCTCCTGCTCAGCCCAGGATGTCGGCAATTCGGCTAGGTGCCGGACGCCGATGCCACGCGGCAGGCGACCGTCGACGATGGCCCGAACGATCCGCGGGGCAAGATGAGCGAGCGGCAACATCATCCGCACCGCGCGCTCGCTACAGCCCTCGTGCAGTGCGATGGCCGCAGTACCCGCCGCACGCGCCGCGACGAGATCGTCGACCCAGGCGCGGCTGCGGGCGATGGCCGTAAGGATGCGCGCGCGGTCCTCGACCTTCATCGGCCGCAAGCCATCGCGCTCCACGCCCGGGGGCACGACGATCTCCCGGCGCCGACGATGCCCCGCGGGCGACCAGGGGATGCGGATCGGATCACGCTCATCCCCGCCGACCAGCTCGATCAGCAGCGCGTCGGGATGGACCGTCACCCGCGCGACGTGGATCGCAACTATTTCGGCGTCGCTGAGGATCTCGGATACCGGAGCGGATGGCGAGGCAGATGCGCCAGTCGAGAGAAGCGTCGCGCGCAGCGCCTGGACCACACTGGCCTCGACCGCGTGGGCTGCGATGCGCCGGACGGCGCAGGTAGGCCGCTCCCGGACCGCCGCCCGGCTAACGTAGTACCGGTAGCGCCGCGCGCCCTTGGCCGTGTGGCTCGGAGTCATCGGCTGGCCGCGCTCGTCCCGGATGCGCCCGGTGAGCAGATGCGCGCCTTCCCGCCGCCGGGCGGTGTGGGCGTGGTGATTGGCCGCCAGCTGCGCCTGCACCGCGTCGAACACCGCCGCGTCGACGATGCCAACATGCTGGCCCTCGTGCACACGGCCCCGGTGACTGAGCCAGCCGACGTAGATCGGGTTGGCGAGGATCTTGTACAGGTGCCCGCGGGTGAACGCCCCGCCCCCGACCGCTTTGCCCTTACCATCGCGGCGCTCGGGCACGCGGATGCCGGTGGCCTCCAGCTCGGCGTGCAGCGCGCTGACCGTGCCGAGCGCGCGATAGCGGGCGAAGATCGCGCGCACGACCGCGGCCTGCTGCTCGACCACGTGCAGCGCTCTGGCCTCCACGCGGTAGCCCAACGGCACGACGCCACCCATCCAGATGCCCTTGCGCTTGGACGCGGCGATCTTGTCGCGGATGCGCTCGCCGGTGACCTCGCGCTCGAACTGGGCGAACGAGAGGAGGACGTTGAGGGTGAGTCGCCCCATGCTGGTGGTCGTATTGAACGCCTGGGTCACCGACACGAACGAGGTGCCATGCGCGTCGAACAGCTCGACGAGCTTGGCGAAGTCGGCGAGCGCGCGGGTGAGGCGGTCGACCTTGTACACAACGATGACATCGACCCGACACTCGCGCACGGCGTCGAGCAGGCGCTGGAGGGCGGGACGTTCGAGGGTGCCGCCGGAGTATCCGCCATCGTCGTAGCGTTCGGGCAGGAGCCGCCAGCCCTCATGGGCCTGGCTCCTCACGTAGGCTTCCGCGGCCTCGCGCTGGTTGTCGAGCGAGTTGAACTCCTGCTCGAGCCCGTGCTCGGTCGAGACACGCGTGTAGATCGCGCAACGCAGCGTCGGGCGGGCGCCCGAGGGGGGATGCTGTGCGGCGTTCACCGAGCGCCGCGGTTTGACGCTCACGCCGGGGCCCTCCGCTCACCTCGCTCCCGCCCAGCCCCCGTCGCCGCATCGGCCCGTTCGCGCAGGCCGAAGAAGCGGGGGCCGTTCCATTTGGTACCGGTGATGGCGTGGGCGACGCGGGACAGGCTGGGATAGGTCGCCCCGTCCCAGGCGTAGCCGGCGTCGAGCACGGTGACGGTGTGCATGCGCCCGCCCCACTCGCGCGACAGCTGCACGCCGGGGATGTGCCCGCGCCGGTCCGGCACCGGGACCGCGATGGCGGTCGGGATGGCCCCAGCGCCGGGCTCGGACCTGTCTCGTCCGACCGCCGTCCCCCGCCCGGCTGTGAAACGGCCGAGGACCTGCGCGATGTCGCGGTCGAGGTCGCCCAACGCGCGGATCTGAAGGCGGTGGGCGAGGATGCGGGAGCGCAGGGTGGGGGAGAGGCCGGGCGGGGCGGCCGAACCGAAGTCCCGCCGCCAGCGCCGGGCGAGGGCGGCGGCGTCGAGGCCGGCGAGTTCATCGAGCGCAGCGGCGAGCCGGTCGGCGGGGCTGACCTCCGCCCTGACCACCGCTCTCACCGTCTGCGCCGCGGCCGGAGTGCGCTGCCCGCCCATCAGGCTGCCGCCGCAGCCGCGACGGCGGCCTCAGCCGTCGGTGTGCGCCGGGGCTTGCGCGCCCGGGGCGGGGCGGCCGGGATCACCGGCGCGGGGATGCAGTAGGCGATGGCATCGTCTGGGCGGGCAGCCTTCAGCAGCGCCTGGCCGCCGGTGCGGATGCGCGAGAGGGCGGCACGGGTGGTGTGGGGCAGCCAGCCGGTGGCCGCGATCAGCTCGGCGAGCGTCGCCCCCTGCTCGCGCTTCAGCAGCGCCAGAACCTGCGCCTTCTTGCTCGCGATCGCAGTACGGGCGGGATCGTCCGGTGTGGCGGCAGGAGCACCCGCAGCCACCTTGGCGGCGCGCGGCGGCTTGGGCGGGGCGAGGCCGATGGCCCGGTATCCGGCGGGGGTGAGGCGGTGCGGGCCACCCGCCTCGGCGGGTGCGATCACCAGGCCATCGCCCATGAAGCGGCCGAGCAGCCGTGCGTGGGTGGCGGGCTTCATCGCAACGGGGGGCGTCAGTCGGCCCTCGTCCGCTGCGGCGGCCTGCAGCAGGCCAGCCTCGGTCCGGTTCAGCGGGACAGTCGTCGGGGCGGTGGCGGTGGCATTCGTAGCGGTCATGGCGATCGTCTCCGTAGCGGCGGGCGAGCCCCGCCACCGACCCGACCCCGCGATCGGCTCTGCGATGGGCCGGCGGGGTGAGGCGAGGACGACCGCGCGTAGCGACCGCATGGGGACGGCCGCGTGCGAACGGACAGTCAGTCGCGGGAGGCGAAAGTCTCGGCGGCCTTTCGGTTGATGCGGCCGATGAGGCAGATGGCGCCGTGCAGGGTCTGGGCCTCGCTGAGGGGGACGTCGAGGTCGAGGACGATGCGCACGGCCTCGCGCTCGGAGCCAGCGCGGGCGCAGACCAGGGCGGCCTTGGCGGGGGCGGCGGCCTCGGTCAGGTGGGCGCTGATGGCGGCCAGAGCTGCGGTCACGCTCAGGCCGGCCTCGCTCGTATCCGTCCGGCCCGTGGTCGTCTCGCTCATACCGTCACCCCGTGCGAGTAGCTGCCTCGGCCCGCGGCTGCGTCGGGCCGGTCAACACACACGCTCTGTTGGCGGCGACAGTCCAGGCGAAAGTACCGGATCCCGCCGACATTCGCGTCGTAGTCCGGGAAGGCCTCCGCCAACGCGAAAAATTGACCCATTCCGGGCATTGGGAATGTCCGCTTGTGGGCGACCAGCCCGCGGCTATGAACCTTCGGCAGGGTTGACTGGGGGTGTTGTGCTCCACCGCGGTTTGTCGCCCTTTTGGCGCATTACGAGGCGTTTGCTCGAGTGTCCTTTTTAGACCGTTGCCGTTTCTGCTCGTCGGGGACTCTAGCGATCCGCTCGCATTGGGCGAACAGCTTTCACGCGTAACGCCGCCTGGGGCCAGGGTTCTGTCGTACCCGCCCGCGCCGCGTCGCGACCATTGGGACGGATAAACACCACGAGAAGCTCCGGCGCGCTCCGGCCGCCACCCCAATGCGATCGCGACAGGACCCGAAGCTCTTCAAGATGGCGGGCCTTCTCGCCAGTCGCATTTTCGACGGTGACCGTCAGTCCCACGCAGTCCGACACTTCGAAAAGTGCTGTATGCAAAACCCTAGTTTGCATACAGCGGCGCAGGTTCTCTGCGCTTTGGCGTAGCGAGCACGCCGCTGCCATCCCACACTTGTTCTTGTTTCGTTCACAATGTAAAACAGCGGGGTCACGTGGGATGCGGGGTCAGCGCTCTGCACGGTTCAACTCACCCCGAAAGGAGCTCGGGACAGGGGGCGGCGATCGTATCGTCTGGGTTGTCAGCGTCCTTGCGCCAAGCCAGTCTCGGCCGCAGTGAACGACACCTGAGGTCGTTGCATTCGCCGCTGGGAGGGCAGGTGACAAACACCATTATCCGCGTCGCGATCCACGACCTGACCAAAACCCAGGGGGCCTTCGTCGTTAAGCACGGAAAAAGCGATCTGAAAGTTACTCAGACGATGCAACGCGTGATCGACGACCTCACCGCTCTCTACGCCAAGCGGACCTCGAAATCTTACGGGAAATTCGCGGTCGATGAAGATCGATTTCCGACCGAGAAGCACCTCCGCGCCTACCTCAACGTCCAGCCCAGCGACTTCACGACGCTGACGCACAAGATGATGGAAACGCTAAAAGCCCAGGCGGGCTACAAGGGCGCTGCCACGGGCGGCCACGTCTTCTTCGCTCACTTCGAGCGCGAAGAACGGCAGTACCTCCTCATCGCGATCGTCAACGAGAAGCTCGGCGCGTCGATGACGAGCGATCTCGATGTTCAGGATGTCCGCCATCTCGACATGGACGGTTTTCGGTTCGCGGGCCGCATCAACATGACCAGCTGGGCCAACGGCGAGGAGCGCTACATCGGCTTCTTGAAGGGCAAGCGGGAGGTCTCCGAGTACTTCAAGGAATTCCTCGGCTGTGACACCACGGTCCAGAACCGCCGCGACACGGCCGAGCTTGTCCAAGCGTTGATGGCATTCGCCACCGATGAAGGCATGGACACCCCGAGAAAAGACGATTTCCTCGCCCGCGCGAAAACCATCTGCGAGCGTTCGGCCAAGGCTCAGGAGGAACTCAGCTTCGAGGCGCTGGCCAACGAACTGAGCCCGCAGGATCCCGAGAGGCTGATGACCGTTCTGGCCGATCCCGATCTGCGCCTTAACGACGGCTTCGTGCCTGATCGCCGCGCCCTCGGACCGCTGATCAAATTCAAGGGCAAGACCCCGACCTGGAGCATCGAGTTCAACCGCGACGCGATCACCCGCGGAAATGTGCGGTTCAACGCTGAGGACAACACCCTCACGTTGACCGGCCTGCCGGAGGATCTCACAGCGCAGCTGCGCGCTGAGTACAGCCAAGATGGCTAGGATCACATTCGACCAGCTGACCCTGCTGTATCGTTATATCGCCTTCGAGCAGAACAGTGATCAGGGAAGGCTGTCGATTGCGACCCCAGAAGTCCTGGAGGTCATCCAACTCATCGAAGATGACCAGGATGTCGCTGTTGACGCAGACATCGTGGTACTTGACGATGGCGCGCTTCAAGTCGGTCAGATCGTATCAGTCCGCGTCGGCCCACCCCGGACTGCGCTCGGCTCCCTCGTTCGCGACTTCGACGGGTTGCTCGATACCCCGGAAGCGCGGGTCAAAGAACCGCGCGCCTACTTCGTCATCGACGGCGGTATCACACCGGACATCGATCCCTGTCCCGAGCGCCTAGCGACCTATCGCAAGGTCATCGAGTTCACGAAGCTCGTCGGCGAAGCAGCGGCCTATGTCGATCAATCCAAAAGGGAATTGATCTTCATCAAGGATGGCAAGTTCAGCGTTCCGCTGGCTTATAAGGCCGCCGACTTAGACCGTGTGAGCGTCTCCGACACCGACGCCATTCTCAGCGCGTGCGCCGACGAGATTCACCGAGACCAGAAGCTCGCGATCCTCGCCGAAGCCGTCATCGGGATCTGCGCGTCTCAGCCGGTCGCAGTCCGGTTTCGCCACCTCATCGCAAACCTCGGTTCGGTGAACGAGGAAGTTCGCAACGGCTATCAGCTGTTCGCGTCCAGCTTCTCTTACTCAAAGATCCGCAACGAGATCGAAGCCGCACGCATCGATTATCTCAACAAAATCCATAAAACGATTATCGATATCCAGACGCAGTTGCTCGGTATCCCTGTCGCGACGGTCATCGTCGCCTCGCAGCTGAAAGTCACATCCGCCTGCGGCGTCGAGTTCTGGACCAACTTCGCCGTCGTCGTGGGAGCGTGGATCTTCGTCGCGCTCTTGGCGATCGCCATCGGAAACCAATGGGCGACGCTGGCGTCCATATCCGACGATATCGCGCGCCAAAAAACCACGTTTCAGCGGGACTTTGCGGCGCTAAGCGATCAGTTCGATACGATTTTCGTCACCCTCGCCGGTCGGATCAAATGGCAGCGAAGGTTTCTGGGGTTTGTTGGCGTGCTCGCAGTCGTCGGGGCAGCGGTGGCCACGTTCGTCGCGTATCGAGTGACCAACGTTCCGTACATGAGCTGTTGGTCAGGTGAAGTCTCCGCGTCGGCACCAACACCGATCCCGCCGGCTGTGACGCCTGTCGCACCGGCTCGGACGCCTCCGTCGCCTGTCTCGCCAGCCAACACACCGATGAACGCGGCGCCGTCTAAGCCAAGCCCGCTACCAGATCCGGCTCCGCCAACGCCCGCCAAGCCGAAAATGGCTCCCACGCCACAGGCCCACCCGCAGCCGTAAGTGGTTTGCGCTGTCAGAAGCGCCAGGGGAGGAGAGGACACTCCGTGTCACCGCAGTTCGGCTGATAGCTCGGTAGAACTGATCGCATAGGAGCGGCCCGCTCCAGGGGGCGACACGGCGACGGTCATCCGAAACAGAATGTCCGCTACCGGGCGATCAGCTGATGTCCGTTCATGGCGCGAAGCTGCGGTCTGGAATGGCAGGGTTTGGCCGAAAGCCGCCGATCCGCTTTTGGACGGCTGATGCGGATAAGCGGACAAGCCGCTACCGACCCAACCTCGTCGTAAAAATCGATCTATGGTGCGCCCGAAAGCGGTTGTTCAACTCCGTCAGGCGAGGATTGGCATGACGTCGGCACCGAGGTCGTTTACGCGGCATGGGACTAGAGCCGAGCGGAGCGTGCGCGCGATGCCCTGCGTTTTCAGGGGCAAGAGACGCGGGTAATCGCGTTGTTTGGTGCTCTGAACGTCGGCCTCATTGATTCATCAGATCCAGGCGCGCGCTAGGTGGGGCTAGGGCGAACATGCGTGAGGACGATCCGTACAGGGATTGGCACGAACCGGAGGTGCCCTGGACAGAAGCTACATCCTTCGACCTCTAACCAATTGACCGCGTCTGTCAGTCCGGCGCCGTCGAGCACGCCAGCTACCTCGCGTTCGCCTCTCGCGTGGTCGACGGTCCTTCGACATAGTCGACACGATCAAACTACATGATCGAATTTTGATTCAATTATAATCTATGTAGATCGGCTTTGCAGAAAAAGTACATTATTTATCCGGCGCCGACGGCTTCCAAATTTGTGCTGCCACTTCGACCGCTTCGGTAAGCGCTGCTTGGAGATCCTCATCCGCATCGTGCTGCCCCTCTCGGATGGTTCGGACCAGATTCTCCATCGGATTGTCGGGCGCGCCTGCGCCATCGAGCACGCGCGCGCCGGCCTTTGCGAGCTGGTCCGCCTGCACGATTTCGCGGGCGGCAATGCCGATGGCGTTGGTGACCATCAGGGCGACGTAGCGCGGGCGGCCGGTGAGGCCGGGCACGACCTCCTCGGTGAGGGCGCGGCGGGCCGCGTCGAGGAGGGCGGCGCCGGAGGGTTCGTCCTGCATGCTCAGCTCCATGCTGCGGGGGCGGTCGCCCGCAGGATCGCCCGTTCCAGGTCGGGCACCATCCGGCCGCTCAGTGCCAGTTCGAGGGAGAACTCGCGCCCGGAGACGTGGCGCGCGCCCTGCTCCAGCGCGATCACCGCCCAGCGCACATGGGCCATCACCTCCCAGTAGGCCACGCGCGCCGGATCGACCGTCCGCCCGCTCTCGGACGTGTAGCCCCGGTAGAAGGCCGCGCGGGAACCGACGCCGCCCGCCTCACGCTCGGGCCGGCCGAAGCGCCAGCAGGCGGCGCAGAACCAGCCGAGGTCTTGATCCGGGTCACCCCAGCCGGCGAACTCCCAGTCCAGCACGGCCGTGAGGCCGGATCCGTCGACCATGTAGTTGCCCGTCCGGAAATCCCGGTGGACGAGGGTCGGCGCCGGGCAGGCCGGGGCGCGGACCTCCCCCCAACGCAGCCCCCACTCGATCGCCGGGCGCCGGACACCGATACCGTCGAGGCTCGCGCGCAGACGCGCGATCTCGGCTCGTGCGGGATCCGGTTCGGGCGCGCCCAGGAAGGCGAGCCCGCCCGGCAGCGCCCGTGGGTCGAGCGTGGCGTGGATCTTCGCCAGTTCGCGGCCCAGGGTCTCGGCGAGCTGCTCCCGGTCGCCGCCGAGGCTCGGATCCTTGGCGATCCGCGGGCCCAGCCCCACGCCCTCGACCAGCCCCATGACCGCGAACGGGGCGCCGATCACTTCCGGATCCTCGCAGAAGGCGACGGGTTCGGGCACCCGGACCCCGGCGTTCCAGACCGCCTCTAGGATCCGGAACTCCTCGGCACGGGTCCGGCTCGACGCGATGGTGGCGGCCGCATCCATGCGCAGCACGAAGGCGCGCACGTCGTCGCCGACCCAGCAGCTGACGAGCCGATTCTCCTGAATGGAGCCGCCGCCGAGGGGACGCGTATCCGCGATGGCGAGGTCCGGGCAGCCGAGCGTCCCGGCCAGCCAGATGCGCAGCCGATCCTGATCCATCCGCTACAGGCCCGACACGAGGTGGCCGCCATCGACCGCCACGACGCTGCCGGTCATGTACGCCCCGGCATCGGAGGCGAGCAGGAGGAGCGGCCCGTCGAGTTCGGCCGCCTCCCCCAGACGCCGCTGCGGCACCCGCCTGATCAGGGCCTTGCCGGGCTCCGATTCGAAGAACGCGTCGTTCAGCTCGGTCTTGATGTAGCCGGGCGCCAGGGCGTTCACCCGGATGCCGTAGCGCGCCCATTCGAGGGCGAGGCTCTTGGTCAGCTGGACGACCCCGGCCTTCGAGGCCGCGTAGGGCGCCAGTCCGCCGGTGACCCGCAGGCCCAGGATCGACGCGATGTTGACGATGCTGCCGCCCGCGCCGTGGCGGACCATGCGCCGGCCGGCCGCCTGAGCCACCAGCCAGACGCCCTTCAGGTTCGTATCGAGGACCCCGTCCCAGTCGGCCTTGTCGAGGTCGAGGGCGGGCTTCGTCGCGGTGATCCCGGCATTGTTGACGACGACATGGACCGGACCGAAGCGGGCCTCGGCGGCGTCGAGGGCCCGCTCGATGCTGGCCGCGTCGGTGACGTCCATGACGACGGCCTGCGCTTGGCCGCCCTCCCCGGAGACGCCGGCGACGGTCTCGGCGAGGGCGTCCGCCCGGCGCGCGCAGAGGGACAGGTGCGCCCCCGCGCGCACCAGCGTCCCGGCGAAGTGGCGGCCGAGGCCGCTGGAGGCGCCGGTCACCAGGACATGCCGGCCGGCGAGATCGAAGAGGTCGGCCATCTCAGCGCAGCCGCTCGACGGCCATGGCGATACCCTGTCCGCCACCGATGCACATGGTCACCAGCCCGTAACGTCCGCCCGTCCGGGCCAGCTCGTAGAGCGCCTTCACGGTGATGATCGCCCCCGTCGCGCCGATCGGATGGCCGAGCGCGATGGCGCCGCCGTTCGGATTGACCTTCGCGGGGTCGAGGTCGAGTTCGCGGGAGACGGCGCAGGCCTGGGACGCGAAGGCCTCGTTCGATTCGATCACGTCGAAATCGGCGGCCCGCAAGCCCGTCCGCTCCAGCAATCGGCGCACGGCCGGGACCGGACCCATGCCCATCTCGGACGGGTCCACGCCGGCATGGGCGTAGCCGACGATGCGGGCCAGGGGCGTGCGGCCGTCCCGCTCCGCCCGGTCGGCGCTGGACAGGACGAGGGCGGCGGCGCCGTCGTTGAGGCCCGAGGCGTTGCCGGCCGTCACGCTGCCGGTCTTCGAGAAGGCCGGGCGCAGCTTCGCCAGATCCTCGGCGCTCGCGGCCTTGGGGTGCTCGTCGGTGTCGAACGCCACCGTCTCGCGCGTGCGCTGCACGGCGACCGGCAGGATCTGGTCGCGGAACCGGCCTTCGCGGATCGCCCGCGCGGCCCGGGCCTGGCTCTCGGCCGCGAAGGCGTCCTGCTGGTCGCGGGAGACGGCGTAACGCTCCGCCACGTTCTCGGCGGTGACGCCCATATGGCCGTTGCCGAACGGGTCGTTCAGCGCGCCCAGCATGTAGTCGACCAGCACGGCATCGCCCATGCGCTGGCCGGTGCGCCCGACCTTCAGCAGGTGCGGCGCGCGGCTCATGCTCTCGGCTCCCCCGGCGACCGCCGTGTCGGCATCCCCGAGGAGGATCGATTGCGCGGCCGAGACGATCGCCTGCAAGCCGCTGCCGCAGAGGCGGTTGACCGTCATGGCCGGCACCTCCTTGGGGATGCCGCCCTCCATGGCGGCGACGCGCGCGAGGTAGGCGTCCCGCGGTTCGGTAGGAATTACGCTGCCGAAGACCACGTGGCCGATCGCTTCGGGTGCGGTCGCGGCGCGCTTAAGTGCCTCCGCCACGCACTGGGCTGCCAACGCCGCCGGCGGGATCGCCGCGAGCGACCCCCCGAACGTGCCGATCGCGGTCCGTACCGCCCCTGTGATCACGACATCGGTCATCGTCATAAACTCCACGCTTCGGTGCGTCTGTCAGGTCCTGTCGCTAGACGCGGACATCCGATCCCGGCACCGCGTGCCGCGGTGCCGGGCCGCGGGCGCGGGCAGATCAGGATGCGGGTACGGGGGCGTGACCACCGGCGCGTCGTCCCCGTCCCGGCGGTCACGCCCCGACGGTCCACGTCCAGAAGGCATCGCCCTCCGCCTCGAGATTGCGGTTGAGCACCATCTTGTGGACCTCGTCGGCGCCGTCCACCAGCCGGGCCTGCCGGGCGTAGCGGTAGATCCATTCCAGGGGCGTGTCGGTCGAGTAGCCCCGGGCGCCGTTGATCTGGATCGCCACGTCGGCCGCCGCGTGGAGGAGATTGGCCACGTGGACCTTGGCCATCGAGACTTCCTTGCGGGCGAAGCTGCCCTGGTCCAGCGCCCAGGCGGCCTTCATCACCAGCAGCCGGCCGATCTCGATCCGCATGGCGAGGTCGCCGAGCATGAGCTGGATGCTCTCCCGGTCGGCGAGCCGGATGCCGAAGCCATGGCGCTCCGCCGCGTAGGCCCGGGCGATCTCGACGCAGCGCTTCGACAGGCCGAGCCAGCGCATGCAATGGGTCAGCCGGGCGGGGCCGAGGCGGATCTGGGTCAGCTTCAGGCCGTCGCCCTCGTTCATCAGGACGTTCTCGGCCGGGATCTCCAGACCGTCGAACAGCAACTCGCAATGGCCGCCATGCTCCTCCGGGCCCATGATCGGGATCCGGCGCAGGATCTCCCATCCGGGCTGGTCCTTGTGGAACAGGAAGGCGGTCAGCCCCTTGCGGGCATCGTCGGAAGTGCGCGCCATCAGGATGAAGTGCGCGGCCTCCTCGGCCCCGGTGATGTACCATTTGCGCCCGGTGACCACGTAGGTGTCGCCCCGCCGCTCGGCCCGGGTCTGGATCATGCCGGGATCGGAGCCGCCGCCGGGATGCGGCTCGGTCATGGCGAAGGCGGAGCGGACCTCGCCGCGCACGATCGGGTCGAGCCACCGCTCCTTCTGGGCCTGCGTCGCGACCTTCTCCAGCACCGTCATGTTGCCGTCGTCGGGGGCGGCGGAGTTGAACACGACCGGCCCGAAGATCGAGCGGTTCATCGCCTCGTAGCAGACCGCCATGCCGACCTTGTCGAGGCCGGCCCCGCCGGTCTCCGGCCTGAGCTGGAGGCACCAGAGACCCTGCTCCTGCGCGAGGCCGCGCAGCCGGGACAGTTCGCCTAAGCCGATGTTCCCGTGCCCGTCATAGGCGGGCGGGTCCGCCTCCAGGGGCAGGATGTGCGTGTCGACGAAGGCCGCGATTCGGGCGCGGTACGCCTCGACGCCGGCAGAAATGGTGAAATCCACGTCGTACCCTTTAGTCCTGCTGCGCTCGATGCACCCGGTCACCCAATTCTGGAATGCGCGGTCAGCGAACGGCTCTTGTGCCGGGCCGCCGTCTGCTCCTGGAGCGCGCGCAGCTGGCCCGAAAACTTCTTCGAGGCGCGCGCGATGTGGGCGCGCCCCAGCATCTCGGCCTCCGCGGGCTCCCCCGCGATGATCGCGTCCAGTATGGTGGTGTGCTCGTTCCAGATGTCGCTGGAGATGTCGCGCTCGACCCGCAGCACCGCGCCCATGATCCGGCGCATGAAGTGCCAGTGCGGACGGGCTGCCTCCTCCACCGACCGGTTGCCCGATATTGCGTAGATGAACTGGTGGAAATCCAGGTCCGCGGCGATCTGCCGGGCGACTGATCCGCCGCTGATCGCCTCCCGGCCCCGCGCGATGAGGGCAGGGCCCTCGGCCTGAGCGCGATCGGAGCCCCGCTCGGCTGCCAGCCGGCAGGACAGGCCGTCCAGTACCTCCCGGGTCTCGTAGACGTCCCGCAGCACGTCAGCGTCGAGCGGCGTCACGATCACCCCGCGTTTCGGGGCGTCGGCCACGAAGCCGCGCTCGCGCAGCAGCATCAGCGCCTGCTGCACCGGCTGCCGCGAAACCTCATAGGCGGCCGCGAGCTCGTCCTGGATCAGCCGCGCGTTCGGCGCGAGCGTGCCCTCGCAGATCTCGGAAAGGATCCGCTCGTAGACCTGCTCGACCAGACTTGGCACTGGCGCCCCGCCCGCCATCTTTCCCGCCCGCCGTCTTTCCTGCCACCCGCTGGAGCGATCCTGCACCATTTCAGCGCTTGTGCAAATTCAAAACTCGCATACCATATTCGAATTCAAAGTGAGTCGGCGAGGGTTTCTAAGGCGCTGGGCCTGGAGACGCGATTGGGCGGATGCTGAGCGCCATCTCAGTGTTCACGCCGATGAGGTCTTTGCCCGGCCGTTGGATGCGTCACCTGACGCTGTCCGGCGCGAGCCGGCGGACTTATACAAAGCCGCGTGCGACGGTTCGCAACGCGGCGAGCATGGGAGGAACGCCGTGACCACGCCAACCAACGCGTCCATTCGCCCGGATCGGACCGCTCCCCTCGGCCGCCGGGCTTTCCTCGGGCTCGCCGGCGCGGCAGCGCTCGGCGCAGGGACCGTGCTCAGCCCGGCGGTCCTACGCGCGCAGGGGGCGCCGCTTAAACTGAAGTTCGGCAACGACGTGCCGCTGACGCACTCACTCAACGTCCGGCTCGCCGAGGCGGTTGGCGCGATCGAGAAGGAGACGAACGGGCGCCTGTCGATCTCCGTGTTCCCGAACAATCAGCTCGGCAGCGATACGGACATGATCTCGCAGCTGCGCTCGGGGGCGCTCGAACTCGCGACTATGCCCACGACCCTGCTGTCGACGCTGGTGTCAGCAGCCGCGCTGCCGGCCATCGGGTTCGTCTTCCCGAGCTACGACAAAGTCTGGCCGGCAATGGACGGCGAGGTCGGTGCGTACATGCGCAGCAGCATCGAGAAAGCCAACCTGCATCCGTTCGAGGCGATGTGGGACAACGGCTTCCGCCAAGTCACGACGAGCACCAAGCCGATCAGCCGTCCCGAGGACCTCAGGGGCTTCAAGATCCGCGTGCCCGTCGTCCCATTGTGGGTCTCGCTGTTCACGGCGCTGGGTGCCGCGCCGACCAGCATCCCCCTGAGCGAGGCCTACGCCGCACTTCAGACCAGGATCACTGACGGGCAGGAAAACCCGCTGGCGATCATTAACGCGACGAAGTTCTACGAGGTGCAGAAGTTCTGCTCGCTCACCAATCACGCCTGGGACGGCTTCTGGCTGCTCGCGAGCGGCCGCGTCTGGAAGACGATCCCAGCGGACTTGCAAGCGGTAATGGCCAAGCACTTCAATGCCGCCGCCCTCAAGCAGCGCGAGGACAACCTCAAGGATAGTGCCGACCTGAAAGTGGCGCTGGAGGGAAAGGGGCTGGCCTTCAACACCACCGATCCGGCGCAGTTCCAGCAGGCTCTCGCCAAGACGGACTTCTACAAGACCTGGAAGGGCAAGTTCGGGACCGAAGCGTGGGCGTTGCTGGAGAAGTACGCCGGCGCCATCGGCTGATGCGTCCGAAAGGCGGGAACCACCAGGCGAGAACGATCGAGGAGATGGCGCCATGAAGGAGCTCCTGACGCTCGGGCAGATGCTCTCGGTGCATGCGCGGCTCGCGCCGGAGCGCCTCGGCGCGCGCGACCTGGAACGATCGATGACGTTCCACCTGTGGAACGCGCGCGCCTGCCGCTTGGCGAACGCGCTGCTCGGCCTCGGCCTCGGGAAGGGCGCGCGCGTCGGGGTGCTCGCCTACAACTGCGTAGAATGGGCCGAGATCTACGCGGCGACCGCCAAGGCTGGCCTCGTCGCCGTGCCGATCAACTTCCGCCTCGTCGGGCCCGAGATCCGCTTCATCATGACCAACGCCGAGGCGTCGGCCCTGATCGTTCAGGACGAGCTGGCCGGCGTCGTCGAGGATGTGCGAGCTGATCTCGGCCTGCCCGAGGGCAACGTCGTCCATTTCGGGCCCACGCCTTGCCCGAAAGGCTACCGGGACTACGAGGCATTCCTCGCGGCCGCCAGCGACGCCGAGCCGGACGTGGCCGTCGCAGCGGCCGATCCGTGGATGCTGATGTACACCTCGGGCACCACCGGCAACCCGAAGGGCGCAATCCGCAGTCACCGCGGTGCCAGCCTCATGGCCCTATGCACGGAGATCGAGCTCGGCATCCACCGCAATGACAGCGCGCTGCTCGTCATGCCGATGTGCCACGCCAACTCGCTCTACTTCTTCGGGGCGTTCAGCTATTGCGGCGGTGCGACGACGATCTACTCGCGCAAGAGCTTTGACCCAGAGCACTGCCTGCGCACCCTGGCCGAGGGCGGCGCGACCTTCACCTCGCTCGTGCCGACCCACTACATCATGATGCTCGGCTTGTCCGCGCAGGAGAGCTCACGCTACGACCTCGACCGCGTCACCAAGCTGATGATCTCCTCCGCGCCCGCCCGCCAGGAGACCAAGCGGGCGGTGATGGGGCTGTTCCACAATTCCGGGCTGTACGAGCTCTACGGGGCGACTGAGACCGGCTGGGTGACGATGCTACACCCCCGCGACCAGTTCACGAAACTCGGCTCGGTCGGCCGCGAATGCGTCGGCTCCGCCCCAATCCGGATCCTCGACGCGGATGGCGACGAGGTGCCGGACGGGGAGCCCGGCGAACTCTATTCCTGCAATCCCTACACCTTCGACGGCTACTGGAAGCTGCCGGAAAAGACCGCCGCCGCCTTCCGCGGCGCGTACTGCACGGTGGGCGACATGGCCCGGCGCGACGCGGACGGGTTCATCCAACTAGTCGACCGCAAGAGCAACATGATCATCTCGGGCGGCGAGAACGTCTATCCCTCCGAGATCGAGGCGGCGCTCGGCACCCATCCCTGCGTGCAAGACGTTGCCGTAGTCGGTCTGCCGGACGCCAAGTGGGGCGAGCGCGTCCACGCCGTCGTCGTACTGCACCCGGGCACCGCCCTGACCGAAGCCGACCTGATCGGCTGGAGCCGGGACCGACTGGCCGGCTACAAGCGGCCGCGCACCTGCTCTTTCATCGCCGCCGAGGCCGTGCCGCGCAACGCCACCGGCAAGGTGCTCTACCGCGTCCTCAAGGCGCAGTTGAGCGCCGAGGCCGGTGCGGGCACGCCGGCTTGATGGGTGCCCGCGATGCCCGTCGATTCCCCCGCCCCAGTCCCCGTCGACGGCCGGTGCGATGCAGGCCGTCCTGAACGCGGCCGTCCCGATCTTTGCGCTGATCCTGGTTGGGTTCCTGTGCAGCCGCTTGGGCGGGTTCACGCGCGAGTCGACCGACAGCATCAACCGCTTCGCGGTCTACCTCGCGCTGCCGGCGCTGATCTTCACGACGATGGCCCGGATCACGCCGGCCGAGATCGGGCAGGTCGGCTTCGCGGCGGGATTTGCCGGTGGCATCAGCCTCACCTTCGCCTTGGCCTTCTGGTTCGGGCTACGCCGCGGCGGCTCGATGGCGGATGCCAGTATCGAGGGGCTGGATGCGGGCTACGGCAACGTCGGCTTCATGGGCATCCCGCTCTGCCTGCTGGTGTTCGGGCCGGAGGGCCTCCCGGCAGCGGTGATCGCCACCCTGTTCACCGCATGCGTCCTGTTCCTCACGGCGATCGTGCTCGTGGAGTTCGACCTCCGCCGGGGCGTCGACCGCCGCAACACCGTGCGCCGGGTCCTGGTCTCGCTCCTGCGCAACCCCTTGTTTCTGGCGCCGGTCGCGGGGCTCGGCGCCGGCCTCACCGGCCTGCCGCTGCCCCAGCCGCTGGAGACCGCCGCCAAGCTCCTCGGCGGCGCGGCGTCCCCGTGCGCACTGGTTTGCATAGGCCTGTTCCTCGCCCAGGAGAGCGCGCTGTCCGGCGACCGGAGCCGGATCGGCCTGCTGGTCGTCCTGAAGCTGCTGTTCCAGCCGGCCGTGACGGCCCTTCTCGTCTTCTGGATCTTCGACGTGCCGCCGCTCTGGGCGCGGGCGGCGGTGCTGCTCAGCGCGCTGCCGATCGGCTCGGGCCCCTTTACCATCGCCAAGCTCTATGGGTTGCGGGCGGGCGTGACCTCCGGGGCGATCCTGATCTCGCACCTCGTCTCCGTCCTCACCGTCTCGACCCTCGTGGCATGGCTCGGCTGAGCCCCCTGAGAAAGGATCATCCGCATGCAGGTCACTCCAGATAGCGTCGCCGCCCTGATCGCCAAGTCGCTGAAGGCGCGGGGCGTCGAGCGGGTCTTCGCCCTATGCGGCGGCCACATCATGCCGATCTGGATGCGCCTCGACGCGGAGGGCATCGACATCGTGGACGTGCGCGACGAGCGCGCCGCTGTGCACATGGCGCAGGCCCATGCCGAGGTGACCGGGAGAATCGGCGTCGCCCTGGTGACGGCGGGCCCCGGCATGACGAACGCGGTCACCGGCATTGCCAACGCCCACGTCTCCCGCGCGCCCGTGCTGGTCATCTCCGGCACCAGCCCGCGGGCCCAGGAGAACCGCGGCGGCCTGCAGGACCTCGACCACACGGCGATTGTGCGCTCGGTCACCCGCTACGCCCGCACTGTGCGCGAGTCGACGCTAGCCCTGGCCGAGCTCGACGAGGCGATCTCCCGCGCCTTGGGCGAGGGCGGCGAGCCGGGACCCGCCTATATCGACTTCCCCACCGACACGATGCGCCAGCCCGTGCCGAAGGCCATGCAACTGCCCGAGCACCTCGCGCCCCGGCCGCGCGCGCAGGCGCGGCCAGATCCCGACCGGATTGCCGAGGCGGTGGAGTTGCTGTGGTCGGCCCGGCGCGTCCTGGTGATCTCGGGGCGCGGCGCCCGCGGGGCCGGGCCGGAGCTGACCGCGCTGCTCGACCGCCTCGGCGCCGTCTACCTCGACACCGGCGAAAGCCGCGGCCTGGTGCCCGACGGCCATCCCGCCGTGGTCGCGGCCATGCGCGGAGCGGTGATGGGCGACGCCGACGTGGTGCTCACCGTCGGCCGCCGCCTTGACTTCCAGCTCGCCTACGGGTCGCCGGCCGTGTTCGGGGACGCCAAGTTCGTGCGCATCGCCGACATCCCGCAGGAGCTGCGCGACAATCGCCGCGGCGCGGTGGAGATCCTCGCATCTGCCGGCCCGGCACTCAGCGCGCTGGTCGAGACCGCTGGCAACCGGCCCTCGGCGGTCGACCCCGACTGGGCGGGCAAGCTCCGCGCGAGCCATGTAGGGCGCGCGAAGAAGCTCCGCCAGACGATGGCGGAGGCGCCCAACGGCAGCGATGGCCGCCTTCACCCGAACCGGGTGATCTCCGCCCTCCAGGACGCGATCGGTGACGACGCCATCGTGATCACCGACGGGGGCGATTTCCTGAGCTTTGCCCGCGTCGGCCTGTCGGCGCCGACCATGCTCGATCCGGGGCCGTTCGGCTGCATCGGCGTCGGGGTGCCCTATGGGATCGCCGCGAGCCTGGCGCGGCCGGACAAAACCGTACTGGTCGCGACCGGCGACGGCGCCTTCGGCTTTAACGCCATCGAACTCGACACGGCCGCGCGCCACAAGGCGCCGGTGCTGATCGTCGTGGCTAACAACGGCGCGTGGCAGATCGAGGTGCATGATCAGACAGTCACGCACGGCAAGGTCGTCGGAACCCTGCTTCAGTTCAGCGATCACGCCGCGATGGCCCGCGCCTTCGGCATGCATGGGGAGCGCGTGGAGACCGCAGAGCAGCTTGGACCGGCCATCGCGCGCGCGCTCGCCAATCGGCCGGCGCTTCTCGACATCGTGGTGACCCCCGAAGCTGTCTCATCCGACGCCAAGACCGGCCTCGCCTGGGTCCCCGATCTTCAGCCACTGGCCGCCTGGGACGAGGCGGAACGGACATGGCGTGCGACGCGTACGAGCGAGACACCGTAGATCGACGACGCGACGAACCGGGCGGCAGTCCCGGCGTCGCCGCCTGATGGGAGGGCAGCATGCAGATCGATATCGCGGCGGTCGAGAGCGCGGCCGGGCTCGAGCTTTCGGGTCCGCCCCTGCGCGCCCGGGGCTGGCTGCGCCGCCTCGACGACGGGCTCGGCTACCTCGTAGAGATCCCCGCCGCCCTGCTCGTGCTCGCCGAGATCGCGGTGCTGCTCGGCGGCGTCGTGAGCCGCTACGTATTCCGCGAACCCCTCGTCTGGTCCGACGAGCTCGCCTCGATCCTGTTCCTGTGGCTCGCCATGCTGGGCGCCGTGGTCGCCTTCCGCCGCGCCGAGCACATGCGGATGACCGCCTTCGTGGCCATGAGCGGGCCGCGCCTGCGCACCTTCCTGGAGACGGTCGCCCTGGTGGCGGGCCTGATCTTCGTGGCGCTGCTGCTGGAGCCGGCTTGGGAGTTCGCCAGCGAGGAGACCTTCGTCCAGACGCCCGCGCTGGAGCTGAACAACGCGTGGCGCGCCGCCGCCCTGCCGGTCGGGCTGGGCCTCATGCTGCTCGTCGCGGCGATCCGGCTCCTGGAGACGGCCGACTGGAAGCTGACCGCGGGGGCGCTCGTGCTCGGCGTCGCGGTCGCCGCCGGACTCGTGGCCCTCCAGCCCTGGCTGATGGACCTCGGCAACCTCAACCTGCTGCTGTTCTTCGTCCTAGGCGTCGGCGCGCTGGTCTTCTCCGGCGTGCCAATCGCCTTCGCGTTCGGCCTGTCCACCTTCGCGTACATCACGCTGACCACCCACGCGCCCGCGATGGTGGTGGTCGGGCGCATGGACGAGGGCATGAGCCACCTGATCCTGCTCGCCGTGCCGCTGTTTGTGTTCCTCGGCCTGCTCATCGAGATGACCGGCATGGCCCGCGCCATGGTCGGGTTCCTGGCGAGCCTGCTCGGGCACGTCCGCGGCGGCCTGCACTACGTGCTGGTCGGCGCGATGTACCTCGTGTCGGGCATCTCCGGCTCGAAGGCCGCCGACATGGCCGCGGTCGCCCCCGTGCTGTTCCCCGAGATGAGGGCCCGGGGCGCCAAGGAGGGCGACCTCGTGGCGCTGCTCGCCACTACCGGCGCGCAGACCGAGACGATCCCGCCCTCCATCGTGCTTATCACCATCGGCTCGGTCACCGGCGTGTCGATTACGGCCCTGTTCACCGGCGGCCTGCTGCCCGGTCTCGTGCTCGCCGCGACCCTCTGCGCGCTGGTCTGGTGGCGCTACCGCCGGGAGGACCTCAGCTACGTCGCCCGGCCGTCCGGACGCATCATCGGCCGCGCCTTCCTGGTCGCGATCCCGGCGCTGGCCCTGCCGTTCGTGATCCGCTTCGCCGTGGTCGAGGGCATCGCCACCGCCACCGAGGTGTCCACCATCGGCATCGTCTACGCGGCGCTGGCGGGGCTGCTGATCTACCAGCAGTTCGACTGGCGGCGGCTCTACCCGATGCTGGTGACCACCGCCACGCTGTCGGGGGCGATCCTGCTGATCATCGGCGCGGCCACTGGCATGGCCTGGGCGCTGACCCAGTCGGGCTTCTCGCAGACGCTGGCCGAGGTGATGAAGAGCCTGCCGGGCGGCGCGCTCGGCTTCCTGTTCGTCTCGGCCCTCGCCTTCATCGTCCTGGGCTCGGTGCTGGAGGGCATCCCGGCGATCGTGCTGTTCGGCCCGCTGCTGTTCCCGATCGCCCGGGCGGTCGGGGTGCACGAGGTCCACTACGCCATGGTGGTGATTCTCGCGATGGGCATCGGCCTGTTCGCCCCGCCCTTCGGTGTCGGCTACTACGCGGCCTGCGCCATCAGCCGGATCCACCCCGATGCCGGGATGCGCCCGATCGTCGGCTACATCGTCGCCCTCTTGATTGGCCTGCTCGTCATCATCCTCGTCCCCTGGTTCTCGATCGGATTCCTCTAAGCCAGCCCAGATGAGAGGACACGCGGCGCACTGAGGCAGTTCCAATCCATGTTCGGCTCATGGGGAGATATGAACCGTGCTGTGCACCGCTTGGACGTCCGCTTAAGAGAAGCGCATCGTAAGGGAGGAATGTCTGAGATGGGCGCAAAGCCGAACGTCTAGTTTTGCGCGGGTCGGCGATCCGGCATGGCGTAGTATGGCCGATTGCGGCTGGTCCGCTTCTGAACAGGAAACCAGAAAAGCGGACGCGGTTGTAACCCCCGCTCACGACCCTTGTAGGGCCTCGGAAAAGTCTGCTTACCAGCAGCGTGGTCGGCATTGAGCAAGGCCTTCTATGCTTGCCCCATACGTTCCATTGATCGTGGCATTGAAGACGGCATTTGCTCGGCCATAACGGACAGGATCCATTCGACCGACGCCAGATCGAGGCTGTAACCGTCCCCTGCGACAACCTTGTCCCGACTATCGAGAAGGATTAGGCCGCCGCGGTTCCGGACATAAGGCTGATGCCAGCGCGACTTCGACAACTTCAGTCCGAGGCGCTTGGCCTGCTTGCGAAGCTGCGCGAGACGACGGGTGTCTTGGTAAGTTGGGGTCAGCTTGATCTCGTGCACGGCACCCTCCCACGCCAGTGTCGACTAAGCCGCAGCTCGCCACGCAGCGCGCCATGGTCATCGTGCTGGTGTGACGGCTCAGTGGTCGGATACCCAGCCGCTGGAGGCGGCGCCTCTCACCACCGGTAGATCAGGCTGCCAATGACCGTCGCTGGCTGGTTGCGGTTGCAGAACCCGAACGAGCAGGTCTGGTAATTCCGGTCGAAGATGTTGTAGCCGTTGAGCTGTGCGCGGAAGCCCTTGTACTTCGGGTCAAGCGCCGCAAAATCGTAGGCGACCAGCGCGTCGTAGAGCGTGACGGCGGTGTTGCGCACCGTGTTCTGGTCATCCGCGTAGCTCGAACCGATGTAGCGGATACCGCCGCCGATCTGAAGGCCGCGCAAGGCCGAGGACGGCGGGAACGCGTAGGTCAGGAACGACGCGTAGGTATCCTGGGGGATGCCCGAGACGAGGTTCCCGGCAATCGACTGGCCGGTGGACGAGACCGAGTTCACGAACCGGATGTCGACGTGCGTGTAGGCTATGGTCAGGTTCGTGCCCGGTGCGAGATTGGCGGTCGCCTCCGCCTCGAAGCCCTTCGAGCGTACAGCACCACCAGTAGTCTGAAACGCGAGAGAGGACGCGTCGGGGATCAGGATGTTCGACTGAGTGATGTCGAACCCGGCGAACGCAGTCTGGATATTGGTGCCGGGGATCAGGTACTTCACCCCCGCCTCAATCTGATCACCAGTGGCCGGCTTGAACGCCTGTCCGTTTCGGTCGAGGCCGACCTGCGGGGTGAAGGTCGTGGCGTAGCTCGCGTAGGGCACGAGCCCCGGCGCCAGGACGTAGCCCAACCCGACCCGACCCGTGAAGGCGCCATTGTCCTGGCGCGAGACCGCGCTGTCGGGGGTAGCGAAGTTGTCTTGGAAGACCCAGTCGCGGCGCCCGTTCAGGGTCAGGATGAAGTCGCCGAACTTGGCCTGATCCTGCAGGTAGACGCCGATCTGTTCCTGAGTTTGACGTGAAGCGGACCCGAGGGTCGGTGTTGCGATGAACTGTTGGCCGTAGTTCCTCGTGATCAGGTTCAGGTCCGGGGCTAGGCCGAAGCCGAAGCGGGCGCTCAGGCTGTACCGGGCGTAGTCGACGCCCCCAACCACGGTGTGGGCGACCGGACCTGTGGCGAAGCGCGCCTCCAGCTGGTTGTCCAGCGTCTGCTGCACCAAGCCCTCGCGGATGTAGCCGGTGTCGCGCGTGCCGATCGTGTTTGCGTCGTTGATGCCGTTGATGTCGACGTATTTAGCACTGAGAAAGACTCCGTAGTGACGGAAGTTCTGGCGGAAGACCAAATCGGGCGTGATGAAATGCTCGAAGGCGTAGCCGACCCGGTACTGTGTCTGGTCGAGCCCGGCGAAGCGGAAGTCGCCCATATAGTACGGGCTCGCCCGAAAACCCGGGTAGTTGTAGTAGAACGTCGTGGCGGGCGTGTTCGTCGTCTGGAACTCGCTCAGGAACGTGAAGGTCGTGGCCGCGTCGGGTTTCCAGGTAAAGGCGGGCGCGATGTTAAACCGGTCGTCATTGGTGCCAAGGCCGATGAAAGTGCCCGCCTCGCGGCGCAGGCCTGTGAGGCGATAGGCCATGGTGCCGCCCGAGCCCTCGATGGGGCCGCCGACGTCGAAGTTGCCCTGGAAACGGTCAAAGCTCCCGGCCTGGAACTGCACCTCGCCGAACGGCACGAAGACAGGACGCTTGCTGGTGATGTCGAGAATGCCGCCGGGCGAGCCGAGGCCGTACAGTCCAGCGGACGGACCGCGCAGGATGGTCACGGCCTCCGCGCCGTAGGGCTCGATGCGCGGGTAGATGAATCCGCTGCCGATCACGCGCAGTCCGTCGCGGTAGGTGCCCTGGTTGGTGAGCACGTCGAAGCCGCGGATGAAGATCTGGTCGAACCGCGGGTCGAAGCCCGACCGGGCCGATATGGCGCCCGGGACGTAGTTGATCGCATCGCTCAGGGTCTGAACGTTGCGGTCGTTGAGTTGCTCGCGGGTGACGACGGAGATTGATTGCGGCGTCTCGATGATCGGCGTGTTGGTCTTGGTCCCGGCGGTCGTGACGCGAGCGGTATAGCCGGTGATGCCGGACGGGCCGCCGCCGCCGCTGGTGGCGGCCGTGCCGCCGTCGCCGGCGCTGACATTAAGGCCGCCCGAGCCCGCCGGTCCTGGGGCGGAGCTGCCCGGTCCTGCCGCGTCGACCGAAATCTCGTTGAGCTGAATGGTCCCGTCCTGCGCCGCCGCGGGACCGGCAAGGGCGGTGATTGCGAGAAGAACGGCGAGGAGCGATGAGCGGTAGGGTATAGATCACGCTGACACGCGCCTCCAGCGGCGCAGTACCGCCGTAATCATCGTTCAAGGATCGTTGATCAAGCCGAAAACGTGTTATAGATCACACACTTACAACGGTTCAAATCTGAAGCAATTCTAAGCTGGAGCGTACCGAGCTCCCCCTGGTCATGCGCGAGAGGAAGCTGCCCCAAATGGTGTCCGACCGTGGGCACCCCTTGAATGCTAACTGCATCACCTCGAACGACTGAGCCAAGGACGGAGTTGAACGTCCGCTTCCAAGCGTTGAGTTAACTTCCGCTTCCCACCGAGGCCGTGTGAGAACGCGGATCCCCAGGGTTTGGGGAGATGCTCGGAGTAGCGTCGCGGAGCGCGGTGGTGGGCCTCAGGCTCGGATCGCTGCCATCAGCGGACCGACCCCGAAGATCTGGATCATCCGCTTCATGTTGTAGGCCAGAACCTGCAAGCTCATCTCGGTCCTGACCTTCGCCAAGGTCCGGGTCAGGAAGTGTGTTGCTCCCATCTAGGCCTTCAGTGTGCCGAATGGGTGCTCCACCGTCTGGCGACGGATCTTCATCGCGTCTGGCATCCGGTCGAGCCGCTCCTGCATCGCATCGAGCACGTCCTCGTGCACCCAGCGTTTGACCCGCCGCGTCTCTGCGGGCGTTCAGCGGGGCTTGAGCGCACAATCGAGACAGGCCGTCAGGTTGCGGTAGTGGTCCATCGCGTCGCCCTCGGTTCGGCGATCGGACCGGACAAGCCCCTTGGTCAGGTGCTGGCCGGCCGGACAGGTGTAGTGTCCCTCTCAGCGTCAAAGATGAAGTCCTGTCCCGTGGAGAGGCCGCGCTTGGCATGGCCCGAGGTCAGGGTCTTGGGCACACACATCAGCACGCCCGTGCCCTCGCAGACCAGCACCTGCTCCCCGTTGAGATAGCCCCGGTCGGCCAGCACCGTGAGCGTCGCGCATCCCGTCGCTGCCTGCGCCAGGAGGCCCATCGGTGTGAGCTGCGCCCGGTCGCTGCCGACGTTGGTTACCGCATGCGCCACGATCAGGTGGTGCTCGGTATCGACCGCGGCCTGGACGTTGTAGCCGACCATGCCGGTGCCCTTGCCGCTGGTCGCCATGGAGCGAGCGTCGGGATCGGTCAGCGAGACTTGGCCGTCGGGGGCGGCCTCGATTTGCCGGCCCATCGCCTGGAGAACCTGCATCTGCTCGCGCAGACGAGCGATCTTCTCATTGAGCCGCGTCGTGCGCGCCTCTGCGATGTCGCTCGGCGCGCGGTCGGCCCGATCCAGCGCCGCGAGGTAGCGGCCGATGCTCGTCTCAACCTGCGCCAGACGGGCTTCGACCTTGGCGGCGGTGAAGTTCTTGTCGCGGTTGTTGACCGCCTTGAACTTGCTGCCGTCGATGGCGACGACCGCTTTGCTGAACAGGTTTAATTGGCGGCACAGCACCACAAACCGCGCGCAGGCCGCCTGAATGGCCGGGCCATTGTCCTTACGGAACTCGGCCAGCGTCTTGAAGTCGGGCATGAGCCGGCCGGTGAGCCAAATCAACTCGATGTTGCGCTGGCTCTCGCGTTCGAGGCGGCGGCTCGACGGGACGCGGTTGAGGTAGCCGTAGAGATAGATCTTGAGCAGCGTCGCCGGGTGATAGGCCGGGCGGCCCGTTGCCTCCGGCACGGCGCCCGCGAAGCCGAGCGCGGCTAGATCCAGTTCATCGACGAAGACCTCGATCAGGCGAACCGGATTGTCGGCGGTGATGTAGTCGTCCAGGCAGTCGGGAAGGAGCGTGATCTGCTGACGATCCTCGCCTGCGATGAAGCGCTTCATCCCGACCTCCTCAGACCAGGATCTACTCTACCAAATCAGCGCGTTTTCACACAGCCTGCACCCTTCTATGACGTTCGCCCTTCTACACCCTTTGTCCGCTTCGGAGCAGGCCAGCGGCCCCGCTAAACGGCTGTCTTGGTCTCGAAGCGGCCGGCCGGAGCTGGCCGTAAGCGGCCTGTCCGCATCGGAGAAAGTCGGTCGGAAGAGCGGACAGGCTCGAACCGACCCAATCACGCCGAAAAAGCTTGCCGATGGCAAACCCGCAGGTGGCTATTCGACCGGCGGCTGGAGGCGTCCGGGCGCTTGGCTGGCCGAGCCATCGACGTAGCGATCCACTCCCGTCGCACGCCCGGACGGAGTTGGATACATCACCGACAAGATCGCCCAGTCGTCCCAAATGAACAGAGCTATCATTCTTGCCCGAATATGGGGACGCCTCGATCGCGAGGGCCCTCGCTCTCCCTCCGATCGCCCCGAGCCAGCACCAGATGCCGAACTTGATTGAGTCCAGCCTGCGTGCCACCGCCGAGGGCCTGGTCGCGTTGGTGGCGGCCTGCAATCGGCTGTGCCTTCCGTGGACGCAGCACCCCTTCGCGGTCGGCGTCCATGCGCCGATGCGCGAGGAGCTGACCCTGCGGGATCTGCGCGTGACCGGGACGATCCCGGCGGGGCTCGACGGCCGCTACCTCAAGATGGGCGCCAACCCCGCCGGCCCGACGACGCGCGGCCACGACTGGTTCCTGGGCGACGGCATGGTGCACGGTCTCTGCATCCAGGACGGGAAGGCCTTGTGGTACCGCAACCGCTGGATCGGCTCGCGTGCGGCATCCGCAGCGCTCGGCCGGCCCGCTGCCCCGGGGCCGCGCCGCGGCGACGACACCGTCAACACCAACGTCGTCGAGATCGGTAACCGCGCCTTCGCCGTAGTCGAAGCCGGCAGCTTTCCCGTCTTGTTGTCCGAGGACTTGGAGGCGCAGCGATACGATCCGTTCGACGGCACCCTCGCCGGCTCATTCACTGGACACCCGCATCGCGATCCGGCGACCGGTGAGACACATGCCATCGCCTATGACGGCCGCATCTGGGACAGCGTTCGACACGTCGTCATCTCGCCCGCCGGTCGCGTTGTGCGTGACGTAGCGATTTCGGTCGCGCACGGCCCCTGCATCCACGATTGCGCCATCACGACGCGCTTCGTCGTCGTGATGGACCTGCCTGTCACCTTCTCAATGCGGGCGGTGCTTGCAGGATACCGCTTCCCGTTCCGCTGGAACCCGGCCCACGGCGCCCGTGTCGGCCTGCTCCCGCGGCATGGTACTGCCGCCGACATCGTGTGGTGCGCAATCGAGCCGTGCTTCGCCTTCCACGTCGCCAACGCCTACGACGACGCTGACGGGCGCGTGGTCCTCGACGTCGTGGCCTACGAGAGGGTGTTCGCCTCGGCTGGCGGCGGCCTCGACGCACCGGGCTGGCTGGAACGCTGGACCGTCGACCCGGCGACGGGGCAAGTCGACCGTCGGGTGATCGATTACGCGGCACAGGAGTTCCCCCGGATCGACGAGCGCCGTTTCGGACAACTTCACCGGTACGTCTACACGGGCTCCGTCCCCGCCGACGGCAACACGCAGCTTGTGGACGCGACACAAATCTACAAGCACGACCTTGCAACGGGGGAGCGGCACGTGCACGAATTCGGCCCTGACAGTGTCCCGGGAGAGTTCGTCTTCGTACCGGCCTGGCCGGAGGCCGGCGAAGACGAGGGCTGGCTCGTCGGGCTTGTCGTCGACACCGTGAGCGACACGACTGATTTCATCATCCTTGACGCGCGCGCGTTCGAAGCGGCGCCCATCGCCGCCGTCCACCTCGGGCACCGGATCCCGCCGGGCTTTCACGGGAACTGGTTTCCAAAGCATACGGCCGGGTGACTGTCGCCGGATGCTTCGGCACCCAATACGCGTTAATCTGCTGTAGGACGTGCGGTAGTCGGCCCCCGCCGCGTTTCGATTCATCGGGCTCCAGATGCCGGCAGCGCCCCGGCCTTGCAATCGCAGGATCGCAAGATCGACTGGGTAGGAGCCTCGTCGCATTACCGAACGACGTCAATCCTGCAACGACCGAAGTCTCGCGCGGCTGCTCCAGGGTGCTGGTCAACACATCAGGGCGAGTTGAGATGCGACAGACACTTTGAGCCCACAGACCCTGCCTTCCCCGCGCCCGGGATCCTGACCACTGCATCTGCGCTCACAAATCCGAGGCGTGCGGTAGAAAGGCGCATCGTCAATGCAGGTCGGCTTCACAGATAGATCGGACAAGCCTGAAATTCCGGCTCACTGACCCGAGAGTCTTAGGGCGAGTAACGCCCCACTACCGATGGATGTTCGCTAGAAACGATGGTTCTTGATTTGCATTATCGCAACAACGACTTATTCCAAGGCCCTTGAGGCAGCAGAACTAGGCGACCTAAAATGAATGCGGATGGAATTGGTCGCGGCACCTCGATGGTGCCGGTTTGCTCGCTAATTATTTTGACTCTGGTATCATTTGCGACCCCCGTTTTAGCCTTGGATCCGCATGACACTTTGCGTGACTGGAACGCAGCCTCAGATGCTGACCGAGACCGCCTCCTGAAGAAGCTGGCGGAATCCACCGACGGAGCTGCTTCTCGCAACGATGTGGTGTCCTGCTTGAATGACGCGGCCGGAATGGCTCCCCATGCCGATTTAAGCGTCGCGGACGTTTTCATGGCCTGCACGAAGCAAGCTATGGGGAAGTCAATCTAAGCCCTCGTCTAGACATTTAACTTGATTTCGAATAACGGGAGTGCTCCTGTAAATACGGTAAATTGCATCGGTGGAGCAAAACAATATTAGCGCCACTACTGTTCGTCGAACAATACCATTTAGGTTCGGTAACAATGCTCTCGCAAGCGGTTATACTTTAGATGACCCCCTTATTTGGCGGGATGGTTCTGTACTAGTTGGGGTTTGCCTCGTTCCTGTCCTCGCTCGGGACCGCCCCGAGCGACGTGGTCGTTTAGGTGGCCCAGGTGCTCGAAGACGTGTTCGAACGCTGCGGTGACAGCCTTCTCGCATGAACCGTTGCCCTTGCCTTGGGCGTCCTTGAGGGCGCCAAGCAGAGCGCGGTGCTTCTCGGTATCGGCAGACATGCGTTTCTCCCAGCCGGCGACTGGCCGACTCGGTGAGCCAAGCTCCTTCTTCGGTGCCAGTTCCTGAAGGGTGATGCCGGCTCCGACCTCAGGGCGCCGTTCACCACCGGTCATGCGAAGAGCGGGGCTTGGCAAACGGCCAGCTGCTCTCCGGGATGGAGGACCTGACCGGATAACTCGTGTCGAAAACGTTCGACCCCAGCATCAAGCATTTGATCGTCGCAACCTAACCGCTAGAGGAAAGACTGCTTCCCGCCAACTGAGAGACAAACCACGCGGTGCTTTGCCACCGTAGCGCCGTAGACCTCACCGTTGACGTGACTCCCCCCTTAAAAGTAGCCCTCCCTGAGGTATGGCTTTGAGCCATGCCGAGGTTGACCCCGATTGTGATCAACGGCCTATGCGAGTTCTCGGGCTATCGGAGGGCTCCCCGGATCTTGGTTCGGGCGAAAGGTGAGCCTCCGGGTCTCATTCTGCGGCTTGTTGCGGGTGTCGAACACTCCGTGCCCCCGGTACCCCAAGACCGATCGCCTTTGCAATCGCCGAGCGTTGCTCAGCGTAGCTGGGGGCCACAGTCGGGTAGTCGCTGGGCAGGCGGTAGCGGGCACGGTACGTCTCAGGCGTAAGACCGTGGGCGGTGAGATGTCGCTTTAGGGTCCTGTACAAACGTCCGTCAATAAAGCTCATGATGTGGTCACGCTGGACCGATCTGCGGATCTGTGCAGGAGTTGGGACTTCAGTGGTTGCGATGGCTGAATGGAGTTCGTCTGATGGCTGTCCCAGGTTGCAGAGTGCCCAATGAATGGACTCGAACAAGCCTGGCAGATCAGCGGCTGCGATGTGATTGTTGGTCACATAGGCGGCCGTGATCTCAGCTGCTAGCTTAAGGCATGAGTGTGGCAGTAAATCTTGAGAAGACATTTTAGTCATTGAAGTTTTCCTCACATTGCCCCCCCTACTACCGGCAAAAGCATAAGACTGATTCCACTTGCTGGGTCTTCCAGAGCCAGTAGATATTTGCATAAATAAGCGGCCTGTCGCTGGACTTTTGAAGGATTCCAGCGACAGGAAGCTGTGTTGACAGTCAAAGCAGGCTGCGAATTGTCGTTACTTGTAGGTTCTGTTGCCTGGAGATGTTTTTCAAAGCGATCGTCATTTTAGCTTGGAAAGGAGAAATCCAAGTTCGATCAGTACGACGTCAACAAGTTCGCGTAGCTTTGGGTCAATAAGTTCGTTGACGGTTTGTCGAAGATCCAAGGCTTGCTCGGCGGCGCGCCTTATGAGCTCACCCCCGTCATCGACATGGCTGCCATTGGCCAGCGCGTTGCTCATGACATGGTGGCCTTCTTCAGCTTGCCAGCCGGGCAGCGACCCGGCTCTCTGGCGCCAAGACCGAGTCCGTGCTTCCGCGCATCTTCTGGAGCTGTCGGAGGCTGCGGCCGTCGAAGCCGGCATTGACCGCGACGATCTCGACGTCATCGATCATCTGCGGAAGCCCAAGTGGCAGGGCATGGATATGCAACTGAAGCAGCCGTAGAAGCCAACTCGTCGGCATTTCGGAGACAAAGCCTTTCAGGCCTCGCGACAACCCCCACTCGACGATGCCTGTGAGAATGGCCAGGGCTGTTGGATTAAGCCGACGGCCCGAGGTGCGAGCGGAACCGGCGACGCCGATCCGACTCCATTCGACGATATGCGGCGAGGAGGGTGGCACGCCTTCGCAAAGCTGAGGCAAATGCGTGGAGAGAACGTAGGGGCGTGCAGTTGGAAGAAGTCTGGAGTATCCCACAACCTCATCTTCGTCGACTGCTAGAAGATGGACGGCGTGCTCGTCGTCAAACTCGTCGATCTCACGCTTGTCATCGCGCGCGATTGCCGCCCAGCCCATCTCCTCCACGAAAATCCTATGCCGCAGGCGCCACGCTTGCTCCATTAGGTCTCGGTTATGATCGATATTCGCGGCAGTGATGACTTGAATCATGAAACACCTCCGTGCTTGGTGTGCCCGCCCGACGAGGCGCGCGACACCACGCGAACGCGTGGTGTCCGCCCGTTTGTTGCGCGGTGTGGGCTATTTCCGGAGATGAGGTCTCGGTGCTATCGTCAGTTGAAACGCGGCTCGAAGCTTTCGAGAGCAGACGATTGGGGCTGTCGTGAGCCGAAAATCACTCGATCACACGCTCAAGTTGCTCAAAGAGCTTGACCGAGCTGTCAGCGTTCCCGAAGTGGTTTCAACCGTACACCGCCAACTCGCGGGTTTTGGGATCGACGCGATCATCGCCGGGCTTCTCCCTACATCTTCCGCCCTGACCGGCTTCAACCGGCAGTTCCTGGTGATGGAAAGCGTTCCCGACGAGTGGCGGCAACGGTACCTGCATCGGCGCTACGCCGCACACGATCCGATCGTCGTTCAAACCCTGCACAGGCAGACGGGATTTGGCTGGCGCGACCCCGCACTTCCGTCGCCGACGTCGGAGACCGCTGTTCAAATCATGAACGAGGCGGCCGAGTTCGGCCTTCGCGACGGCTACACGGTCCCCCTGACGACCGTCGAGGGTGAGATCGGCGGGATGAGCTTTGCGGGCCGCCGGCTCGAGATAGCCCCTGAGCATCGCGGAATGCTGACGCTTGTCGCGAGCTACGCCTTCGGTCACGGCCTCCTTGTGCGCGGCCAGCCAATTGAACAATCCGCCGGCCTTTCACCGCGCGAGCGTGAGACCCTTCAGTGGACCGCTGAGGGAAAAACCGATTGGGAAATCGGCGAGATCATGGGCATCTCGGAACACGGGGTCGACTCACACCTGCGCGGGGTGCGCACGAAACTTCGAACACGCAATCGGGCTCAGTCTGTCGCCGAGGGTTTCCGGCTCGGTTTGATCGTCTAGGTACGGGGCATCCCGCATCGGCCGACAGAAAATTCGAGTAGCCCTTGGAGCACGACGAGCGAGACGATCATCTTCTGCGATTGATTGCGGCAGCCCTCAGCGTACCTGTGCAAACGTTTGCGACTGAAGTTGCTGTCGAACTAGACAAGGCCGGTGATCTGCACGGCACATACCTGCTCGCCAGGTTGATTCGGGCTTTCTGCGCACTTCAGAACGACGATGAGCGGCTCGAGGCGCTCCGCATAATCGAAGAACGAACAAACCGGACTTCTTGACGCAGGCCGCACATCACGCGCCGATAAAAGATGGTTCCGGGCGCCAACGTCTGAGCCGCCACGAACGACAGCATCTGACCGGAAGCTGCCGGTCGGCTTCCAAGAAGGTCCACCGGTTGAGCGTACGGACTGCTACTATTTCAACTCGGCCGCTCAAGCTGCCAACGGCGATTCTCCAACGCTGTTGTTCTAGGGGCGACTTTTATCCGGCGTGGAAGGCTACGCTCACCGCAGCCGCGTTGCGTCGATGACCAGGAAGTACTGGCAAGCCTCCGCCCCGAGATTGGTGAAGGCGTGCCCGGCATCGGCCTCGAAATACAGGCTGTCCCCTTCCTCGACCACGAGGGACCGCTCTCCGATGACGGCGCGCAGGCGCCCCTTCAGCACGAAGATGTATTCCGAGACGCCCCTGCGGTGGGCCACAAACTCCCCCGCCGTCGCCCCCGGCGGCAGGGTGTTGAGCACCATGTCGATCCCCCGGCCCGGCAGGACCGGTGAGAGGCAGCGGCGCAGGAAGCCCGATTCCTCGTCCCGCAGCACCGGCTGGCGGGCGGCGGGGATCAGCAGCACCTCCCGGTCGGTGGCCGGCGACATCAGGCGCGAGAAGGTCACGTCCAGGGCCTCGGCGAGCCGCGAGAGCACCGCCGTCGATGGCACCGCCTCGCCTCGCTCCACCTTGGAGATCATCGAACGGCTCACCCCCGAGCGGGCGCTCAGCGCCTCCAGGGAGAGATCTCGCTCCTTGCGCCGCCGCCGGATTTCTTCGGCGAGCACCTGGAGCTGCGAGCGGGCCTCCGCGTCGGCCTGCTCGCGCCGCCCCTCTGTCATGACCGTCATCGGCACGTCGTCCTGGTCCCCCGGCCAGAGCGCTCCCACGTTCCCGGAAGCTCGCGGGAGGGACTTAGCACGACCGGCGCGGCCGTGTCCGCTGGACCGAAGCGTTCGGTTGGCACGCGGCTTGTATCACCTGGAGTGGAAATTCCTCCTGCAAAGTGGATGTCCGACATGCTCGACACCGCCCTCCCGATGGATGGAACCCTGCTGGCCGCGCAGGATCCCGTGACCCCTGCGGACCGCCGCCAGATCGTTTGGTCGAGCGTCATCGGCACCACCATCGAGTGGTACGACTTCCTGATCTACGGAACGGCCAGCGCACTGGTGTTCAATAAGCTGTTCTTCCCCAGCATCGATCCGGTGGTGGGGACCATCGCCGCGTTCGGCTCCTACGCCGTGGGTTTCCTGGCGCGGCCCCTCGGCGGGGCGGTGTTCGGCCATTTCGGTGACCGGGTCGGGCGCAAGGCCATGCTGGCCCTGACCCTGATGATCATGGGCATCGGCACTTTCCTGATCGGCTGCCTGCCGACCTATGGGCAGATCGGCATCCTGGCCCCGGTCCTCCTCGTCGCCCTGCGGCTGGTCCAGGGCATCGGGATCGGCGGCGAATGGGGCGGCGCCGTGCTGATGGTGGTGGAGAGCGTGCCGCAGGAGCGGCGGGGGTTCTACGGTAGCGTCGTCCAGCTCGGATACCCGATCGGGGTGATCCTCTCGATCGGCGCCTTCGCGCTGACCGGCCTCCTGCCGGAGCAGGCGTTCCTGTCCTGGGGCTGGCGGGTGCCGTTCCTGGCGAGCGCGCCGCTGGTCCTCGTCGGCCTGTTCATCCGCCTGCGGCTGCACGAGACCCCTGCCTTTCGAGCGATCAAGGCAAAAGCGGCGACGGCCCGGCTGCCGGTGATGGAGATCCTCACCGAGCATCCGGGCCTGTTCCTGAAGGCGGTGGGCCTGAAGGTCTCGGAGATCGCCTATGTCAGCGTGGTGACCGTGTTCTCGATCTCCTACGTCACCGGCCAGCTCGGGCTGTCACGCGGCGTGATCCTCAACGGGATCCTGATCGCAGCGGTGATCGAACTCTTCACCATCCCGGCCTTCGGCTGGCTGTCGGACCGCTACGGCCGCAAGACCTTGTTCGTGGCCGCCTGCCTGTTCTCGATCGCCTTCGCCTTCCCGATGTTCCAACTCCTCGACACCCGTAACCCGACCATCATCGCCCTGACAGTCGCGGTCGCCCTCAGCTTCGGCCAGGGCATCATGTTCGGGACCGGGGCCGCCTGGATGTCCGAGATGTTCCACGCCCGCTTGCGCTACAGCGGCGCCTCCCTCGGGTTCCAGGTCGGCGCGGCCCTGAGCGGCGGCTTCACCCCGCTGATCGCCGCCGCCCTCCTCACCTGGAGCGGCGGGGCGACATGGCCGATCTCGACCTATCTCATCGTCCTCGCCTGCGTGACGCTCGTGGCCACCTACCTGGCACCCGAAACAGCCCGGCGGCCCATCGACTGAGCGAGGTGACGGCCGCATCATTGATGCAAAACCCTACGACCCTTTTGTGGACATTCGTCCACTGCGGTGGAATATAAATCAGGCAAGAATGCCTCGAAGGAGGGCGGCTTTGACCCGAACGATCATCGCTACGGAGGCCGCCGCGCCGGCGGTGGGACCCTATGCTCAGGCCACCCGGGTGGGCGACCTCGTCTTCGCCTCGGGGCAGCTGCCGATCGACCCCGCCACGGGGGCGTTCCCGGAGGGGATCGAGGCGCAGACGCGCCGCTCGCTTGCCAACCTAGCGGCGGTGCTGGAAGCCGGGGGCGCCAGCCTCGCGAGCGTGGCCAAGACCACGGTGTTCCTGAAGAACATGAACGACTTCGCCGCGATGAACGCCGTCTACGCTGAGCACTTCCCAGAAGCCGCCCCGGCGCGCTCGACCGTAGAGGTGGCGCGCCTGCCGCGCGACGCCCTGGTCGAGGTCGAGGCCATCGCCCTCGCGACAGGACCCGCCCGATGAGCACGACCGCGGCCCCTCCCCATATCGAGGCCTTCGCCCACAAGGTCGGCTCGGTCGCCCACGGCGTGCCCGGTGGCGCCACCGGGTGGCAGGGCAGCCTGCTCCACATCCACATTGCCCCTGCGGCGAGCTACGAAATGGAGGAGCTGACGGAGGCCCGCTGCGTCGCCGGCCGGGGCATCGAAGGCGACCGCTATTGCCTCGGCACCGGCACATACTCGCCCAAGGCCGACACCCGCGAGGTGACGCTGATCGAGCACGAGGTGCTCGACGCCCTCGCGCGCAACGATCCGCCGCTTCAGGATGGGCCGATCCACCTGGCGCCCATCGACCACCGCCGCAACCTCACGGTACGTGGTGTGCCCCTCAACCACCTCGTCGGCCGCCGCTTCCGGGTGGGCGAGGTGATCCTGCGCGGGGGGCGGCTGAACTTCCCGTGCAAATACCTTGAGGAACTGCTCGGCCTCCCCGTCTACCTGCCGCTTTACAACCGCTCCGGCCTCAATTGCGGGATCGAGCGCGGCGGCATCATCCGGCCGGGCGATCCGATCACCCTGGTGGAGTAAGGCGATGTCCGCCCGCATCGTCATGAAGCTGACGGTCGTGGAGGCCCTGGCCACCACACCGGAGGTGGTGCGCCTCACCCTCGTCCATCCGCAGCGCCCTCAGTTGCCCGCCTGGGAGCCCGGCGCCCATGTCGACCTGCGCCTGCCGGACGAGCGGGTGAGGCAGTACTCTCTTTGCGGCGACCCCGCCGACCGGAGCCGGTACGTTCTAGCGATCAAACGCGAGGAGGCGGGGCGTGGCGGTTCGGCCTGGGCGCATGCCCACCTCGCCGCCGGCACAACCGTCCCCATCTCGCATCCGCGCAACCATTTCCCCCTGGCCGCCGGGGCGCGCCACCACGTGCTTATCGGCGGCGGTATCGGCGTGACGCCCGTCGCCGCCATGGCACGGCACCTGGCCGCGACCGGGGGCGACTTCACACTCCACCTCTGCGCGCGCTCTGCCGCGCATGCCCCCCTGCTGGAGGAGCTGCGCGCGGTCTGCGGTGAACGCCTGCACTGCTGGTACACTGCGGAGGGCCGACGGCTCGATCCCGCGACGCTCGGGCCGCCGGAGGACGGCGCCCACCTCTACGCCTGCGGACCCCAGCGTCTGACGGCGGCGGTGCAGGCGCTGGGCTGGCCGGCGGAGCAGGTGCATGTCGAGCATTTCGCGCCTCTGGTCGATGAGGGCTACGTGCCCGAACCCTTCGATGTGCAGATCGCCTCGACTGGCGCGACCCTGCATGTCCCCGCCGAAACCTCGCTCCTGGAGGTCCTGCGCCAGAACGGGGTCAAGATGCCCTCGTCCTGCGAGATCGGCGTGTGCGGCGCCTGCGAATGCGGCTATCGGGAAGGCGACGTGATCCACCGCGACGTCGTGCTGCCCCAGGCCAGACGCCTAGACCACCTGATGCCCTGTGTCTCCCGAGCCCGCGGGACCGTGACGCTCGCCCTCTGATCACTTGCAGCGCGACCCCGGCTCATTGACCGGGGCGCCTCAGCCCCGGCACGGGCCGCTCGTGATGAAGGCCACCGTCTCGGCCATGCCCTGAACGAGAAGATGCAGTGCCACGAGCTGAATCGCCTTGCCTTCAATGAGTGAGCGACCGCCGCTGGCTTTGTCGGACGGGCGCTTCGAAGCGAGTCCGCTTTCAAGTTCGGCGGTGACGCGGTCAGATGGCTGCATTGGGCGCCAAGCCGAACGATCGCTTTTGCGCCCATCGGCGATCCGGCATGGCGTAGTCTGGCCAAAAGCTGTCTGTCCGGTTTCTGGCAACCGGTGGCGTGAAGCAGACGGGTTGAATCGCTCCCGCTTCCAACGCAGCGGCGCCGAGATGTTGCTGTCACGCAGCAGGAACTTGGAGCCACTACGATGCACGGCCCCCCCGCCGGTTGAGGGCCAGCGCCAGGAGCGTGCAGACCGCCCCGGAGAGGAGGTAAGCCCCAACTGAGACCAGCCCAAAGGTACTTGCCATCAGCAGGGCGACGAGCGGCGCGAAGCCGGCGCCGATGAACCACGCGGCTGTCGCCGTCGTGCCCGCGCCCGTGTAGCGATGCCGAGACGAGAAACTGTCGTTTAACGCACCGGAGGACTGACCGAAGGCGAGCCCCAGAAGCCCAAAGCCGAGCAGCACGTAGGTCCATTCGCCCGCCAAGCCGCTGCCGAGCAACTGGGGGGCGAAGCCGCTGTAGGCGGCGATCAGGATGGCGGACAAACCAAGCACCGTTCGGCCGCCGATCCGATCGGCTATAAGCCCGGACAAGGCGACAGCCAGCAATCCGACGGCCGCCCCGGCAAGCTCGATCACCAGGAAGTTCAGCGGAGCGTCGCTAGACGTGAGGACCACCCACGAGAGCGGGAACACGGTGACGAGATGGAACAGCGCAAAACTCGCCAGGGGAGCGAACGCGCCGAGGATCACAGTCCGCCATTCCTCGCGGAACAGGCCGGCCACAGGGGACGGCTGGAGCTCACGGCTCTGGTACAAGCGTTCGAATTCGGGAGTCGAGATCAGCCGCAGCCTGGCGAACAGCGCCACGACGTTGATCACGAAGGCGACGAAGAACGGGTACCGCCAGCCCCAGTCGAGGAAGTCCGCCGGTCTCAGCGTGAGAAGCAGAAACGCGAACAGGGCGCTGGCCACGAACATCCCGATGGGCGCGCCGAGCTGCGGGACCATTCGGAACCAGCCGCGCCGCTCCGGCGGTGCGCTAAGCGACAGGAGTGCAGGCAACCCGTCCCAGGTGCCGCCCTGGGCGAAGCCCTGCCCGATCCGCAACACGGCCAGAATAACCGCTGCGACACCTCCGACCTGTGCGTAGCCGGGCAAGAACGCCATGGCGGCGGTCGATCCCCCAAGTAGGAAGAGCGCGACAGTCAGCTTGACCCCCCTCCCGTGCCTGCGGTCGACCCACATGAACGCGAGCGCGCCGAAGGGCCGAGCGACGAATGCCGACGAGAAGATCGCGAAGGAGTAAAGCGTGCCGGTGAGCGCGTCGGCGTAGGGGAAGATCAGCGACGGGAACACCAGTACCGAGGCGATCGCGTAGACGAAGAAGTCGAAGAACTCCGACGACCGCCCGATGATGACGCCCACCGCGATCTCGCCGGGCCGGATCCGATGCTCCCGCGCGTTGACGAGGCGGGCGTCGCGCTCCAGCGGCGTCGAGCTCGCGGCACTGGCGGTCGTGGCTGCCATTCGTTCGATCCTCCCCTCCACCCCGCCGCGGGGCCTTGTTCCGGGCGCCCGCAAGACATCAGGGCCGGCCACCAACCATAGCGGCTGAAAATCCAGCGCGGTTTGACCGCGGTCAAAGTCGACCGGAAGCTCGGCGGCTATTCGAAGGGCCATGCCCAGCCCAGCAACCAGCCTCATGAAACGGGCCACCGGCCTCCCACTCCTCGTCCTGCCGCTGCTGCTCAGCGGCTGCGACATGGTGGTGATGAACCCGACCGGCGATGTCGCCTATCAGCAGCGCAACCTGATCCTGTTCTCGGTCGGTGTCATGCTGCTCATCATCGTGCCGGTGATGGTGCTGACCGTGCTGTTCGCCTACCGATACCGGAGCGGTAACCCGAACAAGATCTACGATCCCAGCTTCGACCATTCGACGACGCTCGAACTGGTGATCTGGTCCTGCCCGCTGCTCATCATCATCGCGTTGAGCGCGGTGACCTGGACGAGCACCCACCTGCTCGACCCGTTCCGCCCACTGGAGCGCCTCGCGCCGGGCGTTCCCGTTCCGCCGAACGCCAAGCCGCTGAACGTCCAAGTCGTGGCGCTCGATTGGAAGTGGCTGTTCATCTATCCCGACCTCGGGATCGCGACCGTGAACGAGCTGGCACTGCCGGTGAACGTGCCGGTGCGCTTCTCGATCACCTCGACGGACCAGTTCAATACCTTCTACGCACCGACCCTCGCCGGCATGATCTACGCCATGCCGACCATGCGCTCGGAACTGAACGCGGTGCTTAACAAGCCCGGCGAAAGCTGGGGGTACTCGGGCAACTACACGGGCCGTGGGTACTCCGACATGCGCTTCAAGTTGCGTGGCGTCGAAGGGGCCGATTTCGACCGCTGGGTGGCGGACGTGAAGGCAGCCGAAAGCGGTTTGGAGTTGTCCACCCTCGTCGAGCTGGTCAAGCCGAGCGAGAAGGTGCCGGTGATGCACTTCGCCTCCGTCCAGAATGGCTTGTTCGACCGCGCGGTCAACCGCTGCATCGAACCCGGCAAACCGTGCATGATCGACGTCATGCGGCGGGACATGCAGGCGAGCGGCGGACATCCGCACCATGCGCACCCGGCCCCCGCCATGCCGCCGGGCCGCGAGGCGCAGCCGCTGACCGGCATCAAGCCGAAGTCTGCGCTGGAGAAGTCACCCGACGAGAAGGGCACGAGCCCGAACGTCACCAAGCCGGTCGAGCCCGAGACCCCCGGCCAGCTTAAGCCGGGCGATGGGCGCAACCGCGACCTCCAGTAGCCCGACATCGAGCTCTTTGCCGCTCCCGGGGCGCAGAGCAGGCCTAATCTCTCGTCCACGGGACCATCATGACCGAAACGACACTCAAGACGATCTTCGGCCGCCTGGGCTGGGAGTCGTTCCCGATCCACGAGCCGATCCTGTTCGGTACCTTCGTCGTCGTCGCGCTGCTGGGCCTCGCCATCGTCTGCGCGGCGACGTGGTTCCGGCTCTGGGGCTATCTGTGGAGGGAGTGGTTCACGAGCGTCGATCATAAGAAGATCGGCATCATGTACGTCATCCTCGGCATCATCATGCTGCTGCGCGGCTTCGCCGACGCACTGATGATGCGGGTTCAACAGGCGATCGCCTTCGGGGCCAACGAGGGCTACCTGCCCGCCCACCACTACGATCAGATTTTTACTGCCCATGGGACGATCATGATCTTCTTCGTGGCGATCCCGCTGGTGGTCGGCCTGATCAACTTCGTGATGCCGCTCCAGATCGGCGCACGCGACGTCGCCTTCCCATTCTTGAACAACCTGAGCTTCTGGCTCACCGCGGCCGGCGCGGTGCTGACGATGATCTCGCTGTTCATCGGCGAGTTCGCCCGGACCGGCTGGCTGTCCTACGCGCCGCTGGCCGAGCTGTCCTACAGCCCGGATACCGGCGTCGACTACTATCTTTGGTCGCTGCAGATCGCGGGTGTAGGTACGACGCTGTCGGCGATCAACATGGTGGCGACCATCATCAAGATGCGCGCGCCCGGCATGACCATGATGAAGCTGCCGGTCTTCTGCTGGACTGCGCTGTGCTCGAACGTGCTGGCGATTGCCATCTTCCCGGCGCTCACGGTCGCGTTCTTCCTGCTGATGCTCGACCGCTACGTCGGGACGAACTTCTTCACCAACGAGCTCGGCGGAGCGCCGATGATGTACTGGAACATGGTCTGGATCTGGGGTCACCCCGAGGTCTACGTGCTCGTCCTGCCCGCGTTTGGCATCTACTCGGAGATCACCTCGACCTTCACCGGCAAGCGTCTGTTCGGTTACACGTCGATGGTCTACGCGACTGTGGTCATCACCATCCTGTCCTACTTGGTCTGGCTGCACCACTTCTTCACGATGGGGGCGGGCCCAGCTGTCAATAGCTTCTTCGGCATCGCCACGATGGTGATCTCGATCCCCACGGGGGCAAAGGTCTTCAACTGGCTGTTCACGATGTACCGCGGCGACATCCGCTTCGAGCTGCCGATGATGTGGGTGGTGGCCTTCATGCTAACCTTTGTGGTCGGCGGCATGACCGGCGTGCTGCTCGCGATCCCGCCGGCGGACTTCGTGCTCCACAATTCGCTCTTCCTCGTGGCGCACTTTCACAACACCATCATCGGCGGCGTCGTGTTCGGGCTGTTCGCCGCCATGGTCTACTGGTTCCCCAAGGCGTTCGGGTTCAAGCTCGACCCGTTCTGGGGGAAGGTCGCCTTCTGGGGTTGGGTGGTGGGCTATTGGGTCGCCTGGACGCCGATCTACGTGGTCGGCCTGATGGGTACCGCCCGCCGCGTCCACCACTTCGACGACCCGAGCATTCAGCCATACTTCGTCATCGCCGCGATCGGGGCGCTCATCATCCTCGTCGGCATCCTCGGCTTCGTGATGAGCATCGTCATGGGCTTCGTGAAGCGCGAGGAGCTGCGCGACACGAAGGGCGACCCGTGGGGCGGCCGGACGCTCGAATGGTCCACCTCGTCGCCGCCGCCAGCGTACAACTTCGCCTTCCTGCCCGTCGTGCACGACCTGGACGCGTGGTACGACATGAAGGCGCGCGGCTACCAGCGGCCCGCGGACGAGTTCCGCCCGATCCACATGCCGCGGAACACCGGCACGGGTGTGATCCTCGCCGGCCTGTCGCTCGCCCTCGGGTTCGGCATGGTCTGGTACATGTGGTGGCTCGCCGCCCTGACCTTCGTCGCACTGCTCGCCTTGGCGGTCGGACACACCTTCAACTTGAAGCGCGACACCTTCATTCCGGCCGCCGAGGTCGCGGCGACGGAACGCGCGGCAGCCGCTGGCCGTGAGGGCTTGAGATGACCCATCGCACAACCGACGCCCGCGAGGTCGCCATTACCTGGCACCACCTGGATCCGGACGATCACGACCATGGCGGTGGCTCCACGGTCCTGGGCTTCTGGATCTACCTGATGAGCGACGCGCTTATCTTCGCCTCGCTGTTCGCGATGTTCGGCGTGGTGAGCACCAGCTACGCCGGCGGTCCCGTCCCACGGCAGATTTTCGATCTGCCGCTGGTCGCCCTCAACACGGCGCTCCTGCTCGCTTCGTCCATCACCTTCGGACAGGCCATGCCGCACATGGAGGCGGGTCGGATCGGCCCGACGCGGCTCTGGCTCGCGGTGACCGGGCTGCTGGGCGCCGCCTTCGTCGGCGTCGAACTCTACGAGTTCTCGCACCTAATCGCCGAAGGGGCCGGTCCGCAGCGCAGCGCGTTCCTGTCCGCCTTCTTCACCCTGGTCGGGACGCACGGCGCGCACGTCACCGTCGGGCTGATCTGGGTCGTGACGATGCTCGTCCAGATCAGCCAGCACGGGCTCACGAGCGAGATCAGGCGCCGGGTCGTGTGCCTGTCCATGTTCTGGCACTTCCTGGACATCATCTGGATCGGCGTCTTCAACTTCGTCTACCTGTATGGAGTGATCCGTTGAGCACCCGTCCCGTCCATCTCGCACCCGAGGGTCATGGGGCCGCTCACGGGTATGGCAGCCGCCGCGGCTACCGGATCGGCGTCGCGCTCTCGATCCTGCTTACGGTCGTCCCGTTCTGGCTGGTCATGTCCGCGGCGCTGCCTGATCCGGCGGTGACGGCGGCAATCATATTCGCGCTGGCACTCGTCCAGATCGTCGTCCACGTCGTCAGCTTCTTGCACCTCGATACGCAGTCGGAGGACGGCTGGACGTTGCTCGCCTTCTTGTTCACGGCCGTGATCGTGGTGCTGACGATCGGCGGCTCGGTGTGGGTGATGTACCACCTCAACACGAACATGATGCCGATGCCGGATGGCGCCATGTCGACGATGCGCTGAGCCGGTCAGGCGCAGCCGTGACGGGGGAGACTTCTAGTAGCGGCCGAGCTGCGCCCGGCTCATCAAGCATGTATCCGCCGACGCCGGCATGACCACACGAGTGTGCGTCAGGAGATATCGATGATGGCGCCAGACACATCTAGCGACAGCCCGATACACGCCTCGGGACAGTCGTGCGTCATTCAGGAAGCAGACCTGGATCGTATGATGACACGTCACGAGCAGCTAGCGTGCCTATGCGATCTGTTGGAAGCCTGTGCCGACAGCTTGCCCGTCTGGCCGACGGACACACAGGCTGAACGGCTGCGCCTGGCGCTCGGCGCGTTCGTCGAGGGAGAGAGGGAAGGCGATGCGTTCATCACCAGGATCTTTGGGTGGGCGGGGCAGGATCCGCTGGCGGCGGCATTGATGCGCCACGTCGATGCACGCCACACCGATGACCTCGTGCACGCTGAGGACCTGATCGCAGCGCTGCAAGCGGGGCCGGTGCCGAACGGCAGGATCTCGGCCGAGACTTTCGGGTACATGCTCCGCTGCTTCTTCGCGGCGGGCCGCCAATCGATGGTTTTGGACGAGTTTGCGGTCCTGGCACTCGGCCGCGATCACCTGACGGCCAGCGGCCAGTCGCTGCTCTTCGACAGCCTCTGCCGGCGGGCGAGTTGACGCCTATCGGGCCGCCGCCCGAGCACGAAGCGCATGTGTATCTTTGATCGTCACCGTCCGATTGCCCGAGAGGGCGAGCACGCCGGCGCCCTTCAGCTTCGTGAGTTGTCGGCTCACCGTCTCGATCGTCATCCCGAGCACGTCTGCCATATGACCGCGGGTCATCGGCAGATCGAAGGTTGCCGGTTGGTCCGATCCCGGTCGCCGGGCACATCGCTCCGCTCGTGCAGCCATGTCGATGAGGAGTCCGGCCACCTTCTCACCGGCCGAGAGGCGGGCCAAGCTCAGCATGCGACCGCGCGCCTCCTTCAGCGCTCGTAATGTACGCTGGAGCAGGAGGTTCTCCATCGGCGCGTGCTCCTCCAGAAAGTGCTCGAAGGGCCGTCTCTGGACCGTACACAGTTCCACATCGGTCAAGGCCGTGACGGTGAAGGCGTGCTCTTCTGCGTAGGGCTCACCGACGAAATCGGCCGGGTAGAACAAGCCAACAATTTGCTCTCGTCCGTCGGCCGTGGCGGCGACCATCTTCATGACGCCCGACAGCAGATTGGCACAGATCCGGCTCTCGTCGCCCGCCCACATCACGGTCTCGCCCGCCGTGACGCAACGGCGCTGGCACAGACCGGTGAAGGCGATCACACCCTCGTCGTTGAGGCTGCTGCACAGCGCGTGTTCGCGGACGGGGCAGTTCGCGCAGATCTCGGTCGGCACCGATCCAATCCTTGAAGGTGACAGCAGGCAGGCGTGCTGGCCGGGACCTGCGTGAGATGAGATGCGTGGATCGTCGGTCACGAGCTTGCACCCGCACCCCAGGGCGGGTCGACATGGTCACCGAAGTGGGCAGCAGGCTCGCAGTGCCCGGCGCCGCCTACGACAAGCCGAGCTTGCGCGGGGATGGCTGGGACGGTTGGGCTTGCAGGTCGGGCATCGGTGTCTCCGTGATCAATTTCTCCGAACTGATCCCGTCGGGCCGCCGGGTCCTTGTCTCAGATCAAGGCAACAGCTCCAAATGTCAGGGCGTCCGCGCGCCGAAGCATTTTGGCTGCGTTATCCACCGAGGCGTTCAAGTCGGGGCATGTCGAGCAGGCGGACCCCGCCAGGTACGATCAGGATGAGCTTCTCGCGGTCTAGGCGTGTCAGCGTGCGGCTTACCGTCTCGATGGTGAGGCCGAGATGGTCGGCGATGTCCTGTCGGCCCATAGGCAGCTCCAGCGTCACCGAAGTCAGGCCGATGCGCGCGTAGCGTCCGCGCAGGGCAACCAAGAAGCTCGCGACCTTCTCCTCGGCCCCACGTCGGGCGAGCAGCAGCATCAGCTCCTGCGCGAGGCCGAGCTCGTAGCCGGCGCGCTCATGCAGGCGCTGCAGGAGATGGGGCTTTCGGACCATAAGATCTTGGAACGCACGGCGATCGAAACGGCAGACGGTGACGGGTGACAGGGCCTCGGCGGTCACCGTCTGCCGCTCCGTCAGCACGAGGCCGAGGAAGTCCCCGACAAGAGCGAAGCCCATGACGTGGCGGCGTCCGTCCGGAAGCAGGCGCGAGAGGCGTACGGCTCCCCTGGTGACGTTGTAGACGGCCGTGGTTTCCTCGCCCTGCGAGAAGAGAGTCTGACGCGCATCGAGCACGACGTGCCGGCTGAGCAATTCGAGCTCGTTCAGTTCCTCTGGTGTGAGTGCGGAGCAGACGCTCACGATGCGAACTTGGCAGTGGGCACAGCCACCCTCGGTGCGTCCATGCCGACACGGATGCCGCTCAGGGCCGCAGGTCTCGCTCGGCATCAGCCACGTCTCGGACTTCCTCACGGAATGACGAGCTTACCCGATCCACTCTTGAAGCGCACAATGGAAACCCGCCGCATCATGCGCACGGCACTTATGCACCCTGATCGCGCGCTGTGTCATCCCAAAGCCCCGTCTCTGTCCCAAACGGGTATCTGAGCGGTGCAGTGAAATGCGCCAGCTCCACGACCTCGCAGGTATCGGCTCGCAGCCGCCAGTCCGAGATGCCGAGGGCTCGGCAGAAGAGCGCTTTGGCCTCCCAAACTGCGCTGACGTCCGATCGCGCGCGTAGCCGCGTGCGGCGTTGCACGATGCACCGATCGTGCCCGGCGCCATCCAGGACGATCTTGTGAAATGTGATGAGATATTCGCGCATGAAACCTCCCCGCATGGGACGTTTCAAACCTGCCGAATTTATCTGACTACGCTTTGATCTGAAACAATGCACCCACGGGAAGCAGCCGGCTGAAGTTGGCCGAAAGCGGAAAATCCGCTTTCAGGCGTAGGGCTACTGGAACCGGACATTCTGGCGTAGTTCGATCGACTGGCTTTGCAGCCCTACGAAGAACGCGATTCTCCAGCAACGTCTGCCACGATCACCGCATGTTCGATTTGCAATTTGGTGGAACGAGCGCTGCGATGGCTGCGGGGCGTTCCCCACAATGAAGAGCACCCCTGGAGGGTCCGGGAGGGTTGTGGCAGGCTCCTTAGTGGGGAAGCTGCTCATCGGTGAGAGCGGACCACACCATCGCGGCGGCGGCGAGGGCCGCTAGACGCAGTTGCCCCACTGTTACCTTGTCGCGCGTATCGGCCGCCGTCAGAACGTACCTGAGATTGGAGTTTCCTTCATCGAAGCCTGCGACGAGGCGCAGGGCCGGGACGCCGTGCCGCGTGAAGTTGGCGTGGTCCGAGTTGGCCATTGGCGGCAGGAAAGTCCCGACGGGCACGCCCGCCGCGCCGGTGGCTCGCTCAGCCCAGGCCGCAAGGCCTGGAAGGCCGCTGCACAAGGCCGTCAGACGGCCGGAGCCGGCGACCGAATCGAGGTTGATGTTCAAGGCGAGGGTCTCGCGCTCGGCCTCGGGCAGTCGGTCTAGATAGACCCGCGAGCCCGTCAGGGCCCATTCCTCGGCGCTGAAGAAGGCGAGGCGCAGTCCGCGCCGGAAATGCCCCGCATGAGGGGCGAGCGCCCGCGTCACGGCAAGGGCCGCCGCGACACCGGTGGCGTTGTCCATCGCGCTCTCGGCGAGATCGTGTCCGTCGAGATGGGCGCTCAGCACGACAGTCTCGGCGGTTTGCCCCGGCAGGTCGAACAGGATCGCCTCCGTGCTGGCTGCGAACTCCGTTGCGACGATCGTGAGCCGGGCCCGGGCGTAGCCCGCTCCTGTAGGCGCGAGACGTGCAGCGGCCTCTGGCGTGATCCCGAGGGCGGGGATTCCGTCTTCCCGGCCCCGGCCGGATGATCCCGCGACCGGGCGTGTCGGAAGGGGTCCGGCGATTAGGAAGCCCACGGCACCCGCCTCCCGCGCCCAGGCATATTTCAACCGGCGGTGGATGTGCCCAGGCGCGAACATGTATTCGTGCCGTACCAACGCGATGCGGCCCGCCAGGAGGGGAGCAAGCGCGGTGAACTCTGCCTCGGTGCCTCGCCCAACATCCACGACCTCCGCCTCCAGCCCGGAGGGCGGCGTGGCGACGGTGCGCACGAGGGGATGGCAGCCCAGCGGAGCGGTCCGATCCCCCTCGACGCGTTCCAGCGTGGCGGAGGATGACCGCCAGCCGTCATAGGGCGTCGGGACGATCCCGGCCGCGCGCCCCGCCGCCTTCTCGCCCAGGCACCGGAGGAGGGCTTTTGCGGCATCCTCCGATGATGTGCCTGCGAGGCGTCCGCCACAATCACAGATCGCCGCGAACTCGTCCGGCAGGAGGCGGTCTGACAGAATCGAGGCCGCGACGGAGGAGGGGAGAGGCTGCGTCACGAACCGTGCTCCATCAGGTAGGGCCGAACGTGCCGGTCGATCTCCCCAGCGAAGGCCTCAGCGAGACGGGAGAGGCCGCTCTGCGCCGGCTTCAGCACGGCCACCTCGTAGACGATGCGCGGGGTGAACGGCCGGAGGACGATGTCGGGCGCCGCGTAGCACGCCGCGCTGATCGGATCGACCAGGGCGATCCCAGCACCCTCTGCCGCGAGGTTCAGCGCGGTCGCGAAGAACTCGCACCGGACCATGATCCGCAAATCCGCCCCGTGCGCGGCGAAGGCCTGAGCGATCGCGGGAGTGGTGCCGTGCGCGGGAAGCAGCCCGATCATCGGCACGCCGTCGAGCAGCGCGGGGGTCAAAGTCTCGTGCATCGCCAGGGGATGATTCGTCTTGAGAGCTGTGACCGCCGCGAAGCGATACCGGCGGACGACACTGTCCTTTTTGTCGAAGGGCGGCTCGGCGATGCCCAAATCGAAGGCACGGGCCGCAACGAGATCCCGGATCTCGAGCGAGGAGCGAGTCAGCAGGTTCAGGCGGACGTCCGGCCGCGTCCGCTGGAACTCCGCGACGATGCGGGGAAGCCAAGCGATTCCGGGGCTCGGGTTGGTGGCGACCGTCAGCGAGCCGCGGGCGGTGGCGGCTATGGCGGCGGCCGCATCGTCGAGTTGCGCGACGCCGGCGAGGGCGCGGACGGCCTCTCTGTAGAAGAGCATCGCCTCCGACGTGGGCACCACCTGCCGGCCGTCCCGACGGAAGAGAGAAAAGCCGACCGCCCGTTCGAGGCGTGCCAGCCCGGCGCTCACGGCCGGCTGCGTGACGCCGAGAGCGCGAGCCGCCGCCGTCAGGCTGCCGTTCTCGATGATCGCAGTGAAAAGTTCGATCTGGCGAAGATCCATAACTATGATTTATCGAGCGGCAATCGACTCGCTGGCAAGCCTAAAATTCGAGCGTGACAGACGCTCTCTGATCGCCTCAATCTGCCACCATCACGAACGGTGATGAATGATGGTGGCTTCGGCGCGACGGGTTCTGGTGGGTCAGGAGATCGGGAAGGCGTTCGGGACGCACCGCGTCCTCGATGCCGTGGATCTCACCCTGCACGAACGGGAGGTGGTCTGCGTCATCGGGCCGAGCGGCTCGGGCAAGACCACGTTGTTGCGCTGCCTTGCCCTCCTCACGGCACCGGACCAGGGCCGCGTGCTCATGCACGATCAGGTCGTCGCCAGCGGTAAGGCGGACCGCTCCGTCGCGCGGGCCGCCCGCGCCGTGCGGTCGGACGTCGGCATGGTCTTCCAGCACTTCAATCTGTGGCCGCATATGACCGTGCTGGCCAATGTCATCGAGGCCCCGATCCGCGTGCGGGGGCTGATGCGCGACGAGGCCGTCGCCCGGGCCGAGGCGCTGCTCGCCAAGGTCGGCCTGTCCGACAAGCGCGATGCCTATCCGGGCCGCCTCTCGGGCGGCCAGCAGCAACGCGTGGCCATCGCCCGCGCCCTGGCCATGCGCCCGGCCGTCCTCCTGTTCGACGAGCCGACGAGCGCGCTCGACCCAGAATTGCGGCGCGAGGTTCTGGCGGTGATGCGCGACCTCGCCGGCGAGGGGATGACCATGATGGTCGTGACCCACGAGATGGGGTTTGCCGAGAAGGTCGGCAGCCGCGTCGTCTTCATGGATGGCGGCCGGATCATCGAGGAGGGCGAACCTAAGGCCTTCTTCGCCGCGCCCCACACCGACCGCGCGCGCCGCTTCCTGGCACAGTTCGAGGACTGACCGACACCCGCATTCAGACGGAGGATTGCACGATGACACGTCGTTTCACGGGGTTCCTCACGGCCGTCCTGACCGGGATCGCCCTTCTCGGGGCGATTCTTCCCGCTGACGCCCAGCAAACGCAGTCGCATCTCTACGACATCACCAAGTCCGGCAAGCTGCGCGTGTGCACTTGGCCGCTCTACTACTCGATCTCCTTCCGCAACCCCGCGACCGGTGAACTCGAGGGGATCGACGCCGACCTGATGAAGGAGTTGGCAAAGGACATGGGCGTCAAGCTCGAAGTCGTCGAGACGGCTTTCGGCACATTCATCGCTGACCTTCAGGCCAACAAATGCGACATCGGCATGTTCGGCGTCGGCGCGACCATGAAGCGGGCGCAAGCCGTCGAGTTCTCGAGGCCGTACCTCGTGACCAACGTCTATGCGGTGGTGAAGGGGGACGGCCCGATCAAGCAATGGGGCGACATTGACAAGAAGGGGATCACCGCCGCGGTCACCCTCGGCTCCTACATCGAGCCGTTCATGCGCGGCTACTTGAAGAACGCCGCCGTCAACGCCGTGGCGCCGCCGGCCACCAGCCAAGCGGAACTGATGACGAACCGGGCCGACGTCATCATGAGCGACTTCCCCACCGCCCTGCGCATGAAGAAGGAGTTCCCCGGCGTTACCTACCTGCTGCCGCCGGAGAAGCTCGCGGTGACGCCCTACGCCTATGTCGTCGCGCCGGGCGACCAGATCTGGCTCAACTACGTCAATCTGTTCGTCGACACGATCAAGCTCGACGGGCGTCTCGCCAAGTTCGCCGACAAGAACGGGCTCGGCCCGATCGTCGCGCCGTAGGCCGCCGGCGATGGGCACCTATCAATTCCGCTGGGACGTGATTCCGGCGAATCTCCCGTTCCTGCTGTCAGGCGTCCAGACGACCCTCATCATCTCGGGGCTGACCCTCGTCTTCGCGACGGCGGGGGGGCTTCTGGTCGCGGTCATGTCGAGCTCTCGCTTCTGGCCCCTGCGGATGATCGCCCTTGTCTATGGCGAGATCATCCGCAACACCCCGATCCTCGTGCAACTCCTATGGGCCTATTACGTCCTGCCGATCCTTCTCGGGATCCGCCTCGATGCCTTCGCCGCCGCTGTCCTCGGCCTGTCGATCTACTCGTCAGCCTTCATCGCCGAGGTTTTCCGAGCGGGCATCCAGGCTGTCCCGGTCGGGCACCGGGAGGCGGCGCAGGTCCTCGGACTCACGCCGGGCCAGAGCTTCGTCCGGATCGTTCTTCCGCAGGCGGTCCGCCTGATCCTGCCGCCGCTCGCAGCCAATTTCGTGCAGCTCATCAAGTACTCTTCACTTGCCGCGGTGATTTCCGTGGGCGAGATCACCCGAAGGGGTATGGAGCTATCGTCATCGACCTTCCGTCCGCTGGAGATATTTACCTTCATTGCGGTGATTTACTTCATAATTTGCTGGCCGCTGACACAGTCAATCCGCATCTGGGAGCGCCGCCTTGCCGCGCGCTGACATCGCCGCCCGCCGCGCCCTCGCCACCGACCGTGCCTCCGAGGTGGCCGCCATCGCCCGGCGGCTGATTGCGGCCGCGTCCCCGAACCCGCCTGGGGACACCCGCACGGTCGCCGAGGTCGCTGTCGCCTGCATCCGCGAAACGGTGCCCTCGGCCGAGATCGCGCGGCACGAGAGTGCGGAGGGCATCGTGAACGTGGTTGCCCGGGTTCGGGGCGCGGGCCCTGGCCGGCGGGTCATCCTCAACGGCCATCTCGACACCTACCCCGTGGGTGAACCCGGCGCTTGGAGCGTCGATCCGGCCGGCGCGACCATCGATGGGCTCCTGTACGGACGCGGGGCCGCCGACATGAAGGGCGGGATCGCCGCCTCCATCGTCGCCCTCGCCGGGCTTGCCGACGTCGCGGACGCATGGCCTGGCGAAGTCGTTCTCACGCTGGCCGGAGACGAGGAGACGATGGGCCCCCTCGGAACCCGGTGGCTGCTCGACACCGTACCCCACGCGACGGGGGATGCGGTGATCATCGGCGATGCCGGCTCGCCGCGCGTCCTGCGCTTCGGCGAGAAGGGCTTCCTCTGGATCGAGGTCGAGGCGGTGGGCCGGCCCGCCCACGGCGCCCACGTCCACCTCGGGGACAATGCGATCGACCGGCTGCGCAGGGCGCTGGACCGGCTCGGCGCGGCCTTGGCGGCGGTGCCCGTGGTTGCACCGGCCGCCGTGAGCGAAGCGATCGCGCGGTCGCGTCCCATCTCCGAGCCCCTGGCCGGGGCCGGCGAGACGGACACGCTCGGCCGGATCACCGTCAATCTCGGCCGGATCGAGGGTGGCACCTCGCCCAATCTCATCCCGTCCCGGGCCCGCGCCGCCCTCGACATCCGCCTCCCCGTCGGCGTGGCGGCGGAGGCGGTCGAGACCGCGATCCGCGGCGCCCTCGACGATCCGGACCTGACGGTCCGGGTGCTGCGGAACTTCGCGCCGAACCATACCGACCCGAACCATCGCCTCGTGCGCCTGTGCGCCGCCGCCGCCGGGGACGTGGTGGGTGCCCCGGTCGCGGTGAACATGCGGGTCGGCGGCTCGGACGCCCGTTGGTTCCGGATGCGGGGCATCCCCACCGTCGTCTACGGGCCCACCCCCCACGGCATGGGCGGCCCCGACGAGTTCGCCGCCATCGCCGAACTCGGGCAGGTCGCCCGCGTCCACGCGCTCACCGCCTTCGACTTCCTGAGGGACACACAGCCTTGACCGAACCGCTGTTCACCGCGCCGGAAACCTTCATGGGGCTTCCCGCCGGGAGCCCCGGTCCCGGATGCCGGGCGGCGATCCTCGGCGTCCCGTTCGACTGCGGAACGCACGCCTTCCGGGTCGGGGCGCGGCAGGGTCCGACCGCCGTGCGCCGCCAATCCGGCCTCATCCGCCGGTTCCACCCCTCGCTGGCGGATGTCGACGTGCTGAGCCTCCTCGGCGCCGTCGATTGCGGCAACGTCGCCCTCACGCCGGGGCGCATCGACGACGCGCTGCCCCGGATCGAGGCGGCGGCCGGCGCGATCCTCGATGCGGGGGCCGTGCCGGTCGGGATCGGCGGCGACGGTTCGGTATCGCTAGCCCTCATGCGAGCGGCGGGGCGCCGCCACCCGGGGCTCGTCGCGCTCCATATCGACAGCCACACGGACGCCTATCCCTACGAGCCGGACGACCGCTACAACGCCGCGACGCAGTTCACGAACGCCGCGGAGGAAGGCTGGGTCGACGCCTCCCGGTCCTGGCATGTGGGGGTGCGCGGGTTCACCTATTGCAGCGGCGTGCTCACCCACGCGGCCCATCTCGGTTTCCGTGTCGTGACCGCGGAGACGTTGCTGCGGCGGGGCTTCGCGCAGACCATGGCCGAGTTCCGCAGCACCGTGGGCGAACGGCCGGTCTATCTCTGCTGGGACATGGATGTCTTCGATCCGTCCGTCGCCCCCGGCGTCTGCACGCCCACCTGGGGCGGCCTGACGGCGCGGGAGGGAATCGAGCTGATCCGCAGCTTGAGCGGCCTGAACATCGTGGCGATGGACTTCAACACCGTGAGCCCGCCGCAGGACGTGAACGACATGGCCGCGCATCTGTGTGCGCACATGATCATGGAGGGTATGCTTCTGCTGGCCCGCCGGCACGACCTGATCCAGGACATGGCCTGAGTATCGTCGGCCCGACCAGCCGGGCGTGAGAGATCGCCCTTGGGGGCCATGCCCTGAGGAGAGGCGATACCGGCGGCATATGGAGGGGTTGCCCCCTCCCGCAGTGGGCGAGCACGCCTGTCTTCCAGAGCCTGCGGTCCGGCACGGGGGATCGTAGACAAAGCACGGTCCCGCTCGTGCCGCATGCAGCTTACCGATGCGCCGCTTGCGTCCAAGCCGATCCCCGGCCTTCCGGGGGATGACCATACGCGGGGCGCGATCCTTTGCCCTCAGGTCAATGATGCAGGCCGCCATGCGTTCGGACACGCCCTACGATGTCATCGTGGTCGGGATTGGCGGGATGGGCAGTGCCGCGGCCTGGCAGTTGGCCAAGCGCGGTCAGCGCGTGCTCGGGCTGGAGCGATACGACATCCCCCACGCCATGGGTTCGTCCCACGGGATCAGCCGGATCATCCGTCTACCGTACTATGAGGATCCGGCCTATGTGCCGCTCCTGCACCGGGCCTACGCGCTGTGGCGGGACCTCGAGGCGGCGACGGGCGACGAAATCCTGGTGATCACCGGCTCCATCGACGGCGGCGCCGAGGAGAGCGATGTCTTTCAGGGCGCCCTGGCTTCGGCCCGGCTGCACGACCTGCCCCACGAGGTCCTCACTGCCAACGCGGTCAACGAGCGGTTCCCGGCCTACCGGCTCGCGGAGGGCATGCGCGCCGTCTATCAGCCCCAGGGCGGGCTCGTGGCCAGCGAGCGGGCGATCGTCGCCCACGTCCGGGCTGCGCAGGCCCACGGCGCGGAAATCCATGCTCGCGAGCAGGTTCTCGACTGGCAGGCGACCCCTGGGGGCGGGGTCGTCGTGCGGACCGATCACGGCACCTACGAAGCCGGGCGGCTGGTCCTGACGGCGGGGGCCTGGGCGGCGGACCTCGCCGCGCCCCTGGCCGGTCTTGCCGTCCCGGAGCGCCAAGTGCTGGCATGGCTCCAGCCACAGGAGCCCGCTTGGTTCGAGCCGTCGCGCTTTCCGGTCTTCAACCTGCAGGTGCCGGAGGGGCGCTACTACGGACTGCCCGTCTATGAGGTTCCGGGGTTCAAGTTCGGGCGCTACCATCACCTTGGGGAGACCGGCGCCCCCGACGCCGTGCGGCGGGAGCCGGATGCCGCCGACGAGCGCCTCCTGCGCGACTTCGCGGAACGCTACTTCCCCGCCGGCAGCGGACCGACCATGGCTCTGCGCGACTGCATGTTCACCAACACCCCCGACGAGCACTTCATTCTCGATCACCACCCGGAGCATCCGCAGGTCGTGCTCGCCTCGCCGTGCTCGGGGCACGGCTACAAGTTCTGCTCAGTGATCGGCGAGATCTTGGCGGACCTTGCCAGCGGCGACGGGCGGACCCGCCACGAGATCGGCTTCCTCGGCCTCGACCGGCCGGGCCTGCGCCCCGCCGGTCGGTAGTGCCGAAGGCGTCACGGGAAGGGAGCCGGCCGGGAAGGGAAAGAGCCGGGGCCTATACCCGCGGCGTGACCTCGAACAGGCAATGGTCGTGTGTGCCCTCCGCAGCGCAGTAGGCTTCCCGGGCCTGGAGATGCAGCGTCCGGCCCGAGGCCGCCGCCGCGTACTCGAGCGAGCCTTCGAGCCACGCAGCGAACATCGTGCAGACCTTGCGGCCGAGACGTCGGCGCTCCTCGTCCACGAAGGCCGAGTTCCGCAGGCGGACCGAAGCGGTGCCGGCGCCAAGATCGACGTCCAGTACCTCGAACTGACCCCAGCCGCGCTGGGTGATGCGCCGCATGTAGTGGTGGAAGGCCTCGAGGCCGTCCAGCCCGTGATGAGCAGCTTCCTTCTCACACCAATGGTAGGCCGAGCGATGGCCTGCGGGCCGCAGCACCTCGGCCAGCCGTTCGTGCCCCAGCTCCGTCTCAAGGGCAAAGTGGTTGTTGAGGAAGAAGTGCTGCGGCACCAGGATCATCGGCAGCGCATCGACGGACCAGCGCCCGGTGGCGTCGTCGACGTGGATCTCGACCTGCGGCTTGCCCATGGTCCTCACGCTCCCCACACGTCGCGCAGGAGCGCGACCCAGTTGCCGCCGATGACCCGTTCGATACGGGCGTCCGGCCAGCCACGGCGCTCCATCGCCGCCGTCAGGTTGGGCCACTCGCCGATGGTGCGCAGACCCTCGGGGTTGATCACCTCGCCGAAATCAGTGAGCCGGCGGCCATAGCCCTTGTCGTGGGTGATCCAGTCGAAGAACGGCCGGCCGTAACCCTGCGTGAAGTCGGTGCCGATGCCGACCTTGTCTTCGCCGCACAGGTTCAGGACGTACTCGATCGCCTCGACGTAATCGTCGACCGTCGATTCCGGCCCGCGCCTGAGGAAGGGCGGGAACATGGTCACGCCAACGAACCCGTCCCGCTCGGCAATGAAGCGTAGCTGTTCGTCGGATTTGTTACGCGGGTGCGCCTTCAGCCCGGCCGGAAGGCAATGGGAGTAGGCAACCCGTTGCTTCGAGGCGACAATCACGTCCTCGCTGGTCTTGGGACCCACATGCGAGAGGTCGGCTAGGACGCCGAGCCGGTTCATCTCGGCCAGCACATCGTGCCCGAAATCGGAAAGGCCGCCATCCCGGCTCTCGTAGCAGCCGGTGCCGACGAGGTTCTGAGTGTTGTAGGCCATCTGGATGATGCCGACACCGAGTTCCTTGAACAGGCCGAGATAGCCGATCTGGTCCTCGATGCCGGTGATGTTCTGCCAGCCAAGGATGATCCCGGTTTTCCCAGCCTCCTTGGCGGCCCGTATGTCGGCGGTGGTGTAGATTTGCGTGATCAGGTCCGTATGGTCGCGTAAATACGTTTTCCAGCGCATCACGTTGCGCATCGTCTCCGTGAAATTCTCCCAGACGCAGCAGGTGCAGTTCGCGGCGGTGAGCCCAGCCTTCCGCATGTCCTCGAAGACCGGTCGGCCGAAATCAGAGATGATCAGGCCGTCGATGACGATCGATCGGTCGTGCAGGTCGGACGGCATGCGCGGTCTCCGCTGGGGCTTCCGGGGTTTGGGTCGTCCTTGATCGACCCTTCTGTCGCACGACAGCTAGGACGTTTCCGTCATCGCATCGGTACGCACGCGCCTCGCTCCACGGTGGCACCGATGGCGCATCCGTTCAGGGGCCAGCGCGCTTGCGTGCTAGTCTGCTTATGGCCGCGCTGCCTAGTCTGCCCTCGAATTCAGACGGAGAGGCGGAATGGGTCGGATCATGCGGCGGTGCCTCGCGGTGGCGGCGGCGGGCACACTTCTCATTCCAGGATGGGCCGAGGCCAAGGACACGGTGAAGATCGCGTTCGTCGGTCCCCTCACCGGCCCGAACTCTCCGCACGGAATCGGTGCCCGCAACTCTGCCGAACTTGCCGTGAAGCTGTTCAACGCCGATCCGGCCCACACCTACCAGTACGAACTCGTCGTCCAGGATGATGAGTGTAAGCCGAACGTCGGCGTGCAGGTCGTGACAAAGCTCGGGTCAGACCGGAGCATCGCGGCGGCGGTGCCGCACTACTGCTCGGCCACCGCTATTGCCACCGTCGATGTGTTCCACCGCTTCAAGCTGCCGATGGTGGTGTGGGCGGCTGTGCTGCCCGAAATCACCTATGCCCACAAGTACCCAGAAATCCACCGGGTGAGCGGCATCCTGATCGGCCAAAACCGGGTCGGTGCGCAGTTTATGAAGGAAAATGGTTACAAAACCTTCGTCTCATTCGCCGACTCGACCGATTACGGCAAGTCGATGAACAAATATTTCACCGATTTCACCAAGGAAAATGGTGGAACCATTCTCGGAAACTTCGCGGTCGCGCCCGATCAACAGGATCTCAGCGCCGAACTGACGAAGATCAAGGAGCTTAATCCAGAGGTGATATATTTCGGCGGCCTTACGCCGCTGGGAACGCGCTTGCGGACCCAAATGGACAAGCTCGGCATCAAGGCGCAGCTCGAAGGCAATTCGGGGATCATGGGCGATGCGTTCATCAACGCCGTCGGGCCGGATCTCGCCGAAGGCACCGTGACCTTCTTCGATTCGCCGCCCCTCTCCAAGATGCCCGGCGGCGCGGCCTTCACTGAAAACTACAAGGCGGCGGGCTACCGGGAGCCGCCGGAGGCCTACGGCCCCTTCGCCTACATCGCCACCCACCTGCTGATGCAGCAGATCGAGGCGGTGGGGCCTGACCGGGCGAAGATCACCGCGGCGCTCGGTGACGTGAAGGACGTGCCCTCGATCGTCGGGCCGATCACCTTCGACGACCACGGCCAGAACATCACGCCGCTCACCACGAAGTACGTGGTGCAGGACGGAAAGTGGGTGGTCTGGGAGGACAGCGAGTACGCGAGCGGCAAGCGCAAGTTACTGCACCGCTGAGACCGAGCGATCGGAGACATGCGATGAGCGCGATCGGCCAGTACGTCCTCAACGGGCTCATGCAGGGGACGATCTACGGCCTCGTGGCGATGGGGTTCACGATCTTCTTCGGTGTGATGAACGTCATCAAGTTCTCCCATGGGGACGTGATGACGTTCGGGGCCTTCGGCGCCCTGGTCGCGGCGACTGCCGCCGCCGCCGCAGGGCTGCCGACGAGCGTGCAGATCCTGGCCGCCGTCTCGACGGCCGTAGGTCTCGCCGCGCTCCTCGGCGCCGGGATCTCCCGCCTCCTGATCCTGCCCCTGCGCTCCGCCCCGCCTCTTAACCTGCTGCTGATGACGATGATGGTCGGCACCGTGATCCGCGAGGCGATCCGGCTGTTCTTCCCCAACGGCACCAATTCGCAGCGCTTCCCCGCCCTGCTGCCACCTGGGGGGGCGACCGTCGGTGGTGTCTTCGTCCGCTACGACGGGCTGATCCTGATCGTGGCCGGGCTCCTGCTCATCGCCCTCGTCCAGCACATCATCAACCGCACCCGCTTCGGGCTCGCGATGCGGGCGGTGGCGGAGGATCAGGAAACCGCCCGAACGATGGGCGTCAACTTCTTCCGTGTCGTCCCCCTGACTTTCGCTCTCGGTTCGGCGACGGCGGGCTTCGCGGGGGTGATCTCCGGCCTGTACTATAGCGAGATCAACTACGGCATGGGCCTGTTGATCGCGGTGATCGGCTTCAGTGCGGCCATCGTGGGCGGCCTCGGCAATCTCTGGGGGGCGATCCTCGGGGGCTACCTCTTCGCCGGCCTCCAAACGGCGGTCGTCGCCGCCCTGCCGGCCTTCAGCGAATACAAGAACGTCGTCGCGTTCGTCGCCGTCATCGCCCTGATCACGTGGCGCCCCACCGGGCTGCTGGCCGAGCGCGCCAGCGAGCGCGTCTGACCTTTCCTCCCGCCCGGATGACGTACCGATGCTGATGCGCCACCGCTCCACCCAAGACGAGGTCCCCCGGGACGCACTGTCAATGGCGGCCGGGGTGAGAGCCCGGCGGACTTCGGATTTCGCGGTCTTCGCGGCCGTCGTGGCCGCCTGTGCCGGGGCGGTCGCCTTCCTGGTCCATGCGGAGGACCAGAGGCTCGTCCTCTCGACGCTGGTGGCCTGCGGGATTGCGTGGTTCGCCGCCGCCCGGTTCCGGGTGATCGCCGCCGTGGAGCGCGGCGCCGCCGGTCATCCCTGGCCGACGCGGCTCGTGCTGGTAGCGGCCTGCCTCGGCATCCTCGTCGTGCTGCGCGATGACAATTTCGGCCTCCTGATGCTGGCGACGGTGCTGATCTACGCCACGGTGTGTCTCGGTCTGACTATCCAGCTCGGCTATGCCGGCCTCTCGAATTTCTGCGCCGCGGCCTTCCTCGGCTGCGGTGGCTATACCGCAGCGGCCCTCGGCCAGGCCGAGGGAATCGCCATCCCGGACCTCGCGGGCATCCTGCTCGGGGGCGCCGTCGCCGTCGCGATCGGCTCGCTCCTTGTCCTGCCGCTCCTGCGGACACGAGGCCACTACGCCGCCCTGACGACCCTGGCCTTCGGCGTGATGTTCAACGTCTTCCTCGACGCCAACGAGATGCTCGGCGGACCGCAAGGTTTGAAGCTCGCGCCGATCACGTTGTTCGGCTGGGACTTCTCGAACGACCTCAGCCTGTTCGGCATGACGTTCTCGTTCTACGCCAACTACGTCCTGCTCTGCCTCGCCCTCACCGCGGCGGCCCTGGCGCTCGTCGGTCTCCTCGATCGATCGTGGATCGGCGTCCGTCTCGACGCAGTGCGGCTCGACGAGGTCGCCGCCCAGGTCTTCGGCCTGCGGATCGCCCGCTGGAAGATCCTCGCCTTCACCCTGGGTAACGTGCTCGCCGGGATGGCCGGGGCGATCTACGCCAAGATGACCGGATTCATCGCCCCCAACAATTTCACCCTCGGCGACTCGCTGATGATGGTGTCGATCGTCATCCTAGGCGGGATTGGCAACCGCTGGGGGGTACTGCCGGCCGCGCTGATCGTCGTCCTGCTGCCGGAGAAGCTGCAATTCATCCAGGAATACCGGCTTCTGCTCTTCGCGGTACTGGTGATCCTCGTCCTCGTCCTCAGCCCCGGCGGCCTGTTGCCCCGCCGTACCCGGACCCTCGTCGCGGGGCGTCGGGCATGAGCGTCCCGGCGGCAGCCCCCGCGATCCTGGAGGCGAAGGGCCTGTCCGTCCGCTTCGGCGGCCTCTTTGCCCTCAACGCCCTTGACCTGACGGTCCGGCGCGGCGAGGTGTTGGGTCTGATCGGCCCGAACGGCTCGGGCAAGACCACCTTCTTCAACGTGACGAGCGGCATCTACCCGGCGGCGGCCGGCACCATCGTCCTCGATGGCCGCGACATCACCCGCGAGCCCGCCCACGCGCTCGCCGGGCTCGGTCTCGCCCGGACCTTCCAGCGTTCGCGTCTGTGCCTGCCGCTCTCCGTCTTCGACAACATCGCGCTCGGCGCACAAGAGCGTCTACCGCAAGGTGTGATCGACAATCTTCTGCGCCGCCGCACTCTGGCGCGGACTGTCGCGGCCCTCGCCGAGGAGGCACGGGATCTAGCCCGGTTGTTCAACCCGGACCTCGCCCAGCGTCTCGACGAGCCGGCAGTCGCCCTCGGCATGATCGACCGCCGCCGGGTCGAGATCTGCCGGGCCCTCATCGGACGGCCGAAAATCCTGCTCCTCGACGAGCCCTCCGCCGGCATGACCCACGACGAGACCAACCAGCTCATCGACGAAATCCTCGACGTGCAGCGCAGCCGTGGCGATCTGACCGTTATCATCGTCGAACACGAGATGGGATTGATCGAGCGCATCACCGACCGCTGCGTCGTCCTCAACTACGGCCGCAAGATCTGCGAGGGCCGCTTCCGCGAAGTGGCCGCCGACCCGACCGTCCGCGAAGCCTATCTGGGGCATTCATGACCGCGCGCCTGACCATCGACGGCGTCTTCACCACCTACGACCGTGTCGATGTCCTCGACGACATCACCCTCGAGGTGGCCCCTGGGCGGATCACCTGCATCCTTGGCTCAAACGGCGCCGGCAAGACCACGCTGATCCGTTCGATCCTGCGTCTCACACCGCCGCACCGGGGCTCCATTTCCTTCGATGGGCGCAAACTCGACGGGATGCAGACGCACGATGTGGTCAGCCTCGGGATCGGCTGCATTCCCGAGGGCCGGCGGATCTTTTCCAAGATGACCGTCGAGGAGAACCTGCGGCTCGGCGCCTACCGCGTGTCGTCCGAGCGGGAGATCCGGCGTCGGCTCGACGGCGTGCATGCCGTCTTCCCGCGTCTCGCGGAACGGGCACGTCAGCTCGCCGGGACGATGTCCGGCGGCGAGCAGGCCATGGTGTCGATCGGCCGGGGGCTGATGACCGATCCGAAGCTCCTCGTGATCGACGAGCCCTCGCTGGGGCTGTCGCCGCTCTTCGTGCAAGAGAACTTCAATGTGATCGCCCGAATCAATGCGACAGGCGTCACGGTCCTGCTCGTCGAGCAGAACGTGAACCAGACCCTAGCGATCGCCCATTACGGCTATGTCCTATCCGGCGGGCGCATCGTGGCGCAGGGCTCCTCCGCGACGCTGCGGGACGACCCCGAACTACAACGGGCCTATTTCGGCGCTGTGAACTGACGCCAGCGTCCCGCTGTTCGCTCGCCCCTGGTCCGCCTCTTGCAGCAGGAGGCCGACCGGATCACAGTCCGGGCAAACGCACCGGATGGCATGACCACACCCCGGACAAAGCCGACCACACCCCTGCAGGCGGCGAGCCGTCGCAAGCTGTCGCTCGGTTTCGTGTTGCTGCCCCACTTCACCCTCGTGGCCTTCTCGACCCTGATCGACATCCTGCGCCTCTCCGCGGACGAGGGGGATCGCAGCCGACCCGAGCGCTGCTCATGGAGCTTGCTGGCCCCGGACCTGGAGCCGGTGACGTCGAGTTGCGGGATCCAGGTGAAGCCTTGGGAGACGTTCTCCGATCCGACCCGGTTCGATTACATCGTCGTCGTTGGCGGGCTGCTTGACCGGGAGCCATACAACTCCCGGACCCTCGCCTTCATGCGAGAGGCCCATTCTGCCGGGGTGCGCCTCATCGGCATCTGCACCGGCGGCATCGCCCTGGCCGAGGCGGGGCTGATGCGCGGCCGCCGCTGCTGCGTTAGTTGGTACCACTTCACCGATCTCGTCGCGCGGCATGACGATGTGATCCCAGTTGCGGACCAACTCTTCGTGGAGGATGGCCCGTTCATTACCTGCGCGGGCGGTCTCGCCAGCCTGGATCTCGGGGCTTGGCTCATCGACCGGCACCTTGGTCCGGGACATGCTCAGAAGAGCTTGCATATTATGGTCACCGACCGGGCTCGTCCCGCAGCCGGGGCTCAGCCCCAGCCGCCGAGCGCCGGGATCGTCGAGGACAACCGGGTCCGCCGGGCGATGCTGCTGATCGAGCAGAATCTCAGCACGCCTCAGCGGGTCGAGAAGATCGCGCAAACCGTGGGACTGTCGAAGCGACAGCTCGAACGGGTCTTCCGCAAGCTCGTCGGCAAGAGCGTCCAGGAATACTCACGAGACCTTCGCGTCCTCTATGGACGCTGGCTCCTGGCGAACTCGCCGCAGACCATCACGGAGGTCGCCACGGAATGCGGGTTCTCGGACGTATCCCACTTCAACCGCCTGTTCCGTCGCAGCTTCGGATGTTCGCCATCGACCATGCGTCGGGGTGACAGCCAAAGTTCGGCGCAGGCGTCGGAGGAGTGGGACAGCCTGCGGGCGTTTGCCGGATCTCCCGACAGCCAGGGCGATTTCCACCGTTACCTAAACGACGAACCGGCCGGGGTTCTCGGGATCGATCGGTTCCTGAGCTGTGAGCGGCGTCCCTACGCCCAGTAGCCCCCAGGCGGGGCTGGCGATTGGCTGGACGGGGTCGCCGCCGGCGCATCCGACGTCGGCACACAATCAAGGTCCCGACATGCGGACGGCGCTGCAGTGGCAATCTGCGATCCTGTCCTGCGCCCCCCTGGTGAGCCTGAGCAACTCCGCTTGGGCGCAGCGCGTGCTGCGGATCGGCATGACCGCCTCCGACTTTCCGCTGACCACGGGACAGGCCGAAGTACGGCGGCGAGAACGGTAGCTCATGGTGAGCTCAAGTCTGCTTAGGAGACGCCGCGGAAAGCGAGCGAATGGCCGGGATGGGCGCAAAGCGGAACGACCGGTTTTGCGCCCATCGGCGATCCGGCATGGCGTAGGTTGGCCGTAAGCGGCCCGTCCGCTCCTGAGAGGCTCTTCTGTAGAAGCAGACACCCTCCTATCGATCCCACTCGTCGAGGTTCGCCGAAGACTAGAAGAGGATCCCTCATCAGATTCGATCCCGGCCGGCCATTAAGTCTGGGCCGGCCGGGACTGAGCCTCACCCCTCCTTGAAGCCGTATTCCGGCGTGTCATCGTCGTTGCCATAATACTTGTACGGTAGGAACTTGCCCGACATGGTCAGCTTCACCCGGTCGCCCTTGTTGTTGGCCTCCCGGGCCATGTCCATGTTGAAGTCGATCGCCGACATGATGCCGTCGCCGAATTCCTCCTGGATCAGCTCCTTGAAGGTGGTGCCGTAGACCATCACCAGCTCGTAGAACCGGTAGATCAGCGGGTCGGTGGGCGGCATGGACGGGATCGAGCCGCGATAGGGCGCCTCGTTCAGCATCCGCTCCTCCGCGACGGTGAGGCCGAAGAGCTCGGCCGCCCGCTTGGCCTGGGCCTTCGGCAACTTCATCTGGCCCATGCAGGCCGCGGTGATCAGGAACGGCGAGAGGCCGCCGATCGCCTCGTGGATATGGGCCCAGCTCCAGCCCTTCTCGCGCTTAATGTCGAGGAGCTTCTCGGTGAGGTCTTCACGCTTCATAGGTTCTCTCCGGCTTGGAGCCGCCCCGGTGGAGCGACGCGTTTCTGAGGTCAGCATCGGACGGCCAAGGCGCGACGAAGCGCCTGTTCCCGTCCCGCTTCACGTGAGAGCGCGGTCCCGGGCCCAGGCCGTTGAGGGGCAGCGCGGTTTTGTGCCCGTGGACCGGAAGGGGTAAGCTGGCGTGGGTCAGGCCCGGCGGGCGGGTGGCTCGGCCGTGATCGCCGCGGCATCCGCATCGCTGAGCGCGGGCCGCACGACGGGCGGGTGGCGCGGGTCGTAATCCGCCGGCATCGCGTCGCGCAGGGTCTTAGAGCGCGTCACGAGGAAGTCGATTAGGTGGTTGCGCAGGGCGTAGTAGCCCGGCGCGTGGTGGAGCTGCGTGCGGTCGCGGTCTTTCGGCAGAGGGTTCTCGACGATCTCGGCGACCTTCGCCTCCGGCCCATTCGTCATGAGTACGATCCGGTCGGCGAGGTAGATCGCCTCGTCCACGTCGTGGGTGATCATGAACACGGTCTGCCCGGTCTCGACGCAGATCCGGCGCACCTCGTCCTGCAAGGTGCCGCGGGTGAGCGCGTCGAGCGCCGAGAAGGGCTCGTCCATCAGCAGGATCTTCGGCTCGATCGACAACGCCCGGGCGATGCCGACGCGCTGCTTCATGCCGCCTGAGAGTTCGGAGGGACGCTTGTGCTCGGAACCGGCCAGACCCACCGTCGCGATGGCATTCCGTGCGCGCTCCTCGACCTCGGCCTTCGAGGCGTTGCGCCAGCGCGAGGCCACCGCGTAGGCGACGTTGCCGAGTACCGTCCGCCACGGCAGCAAGGCGTGGCCCTGGAAGATCACCGCGCGGTCGAGGCTGGTGCCCTCGATCGCCTCGCCCGCCGCGATCACCACGCCCTCGGTCGGCGCCTCCAGGCCGGCGAGTATGTTGAGCACCGTTGTCTTACCGCAGCCCGAGTGCCCGATCATGCACACGAACTCGCCCCGCCGCATTGGCAGCCACAGGTCCTCGAACACAGTCGAGGTCTTGCCGCCGGGCGCCGGGTAGCGCCGGGCGATCCCCTCGATCGAGATAAATTTGTCGTCGGACATGGTGCGGGTTCCCGCGGCGACGGCGCTCGCGGAGCGCTGGAAGGGAATGATGCTCATCGCTTCACTCCGGAAAAGTTACGAGACGCTGGGCGCGGGCGAGCAGCTGGTCCAGGATCATACCGACGAGGCCGATCACCAGGATCGAGACGATCACGTTGTTGATTGAGAGGTTATTCCACTCGTTCCAGACAAAGTAACCGATGCCGGTACCGCCCACGAGCATCTCGGCGGCGACGATCACCAGCCACGCGATGCCGATGGAGATCCGCATGCCGGTGAGGATCGTCGGAGCGGCTGCCGGCAGAATGACGGTAAAAGCGCGGCGGATCGGCCCGACTTCCAAGGTCCGCGCGACGTTCAGCCATTCCTTGCGCGTGCCCGAGACGCCGAAGGCGGTATTGATCAGCATCGGCCAGAGCGAGCAGATGAAGATTACGAAGATCGCCGAGAGCCCGGAATCCTTGATCGTGTAGAGTGCGAGCGGCATCCATGCGAGCGGCGAGACCGGCTTGAGGAGCTGGATGAACGGGTCGAGCGCCCGCCCCATCAGGGGCGACATGCCGATGAGGAAGCCTACCGGGATCGCGACGATCACCGCGAGCAGGTAACCGAGCGCCACGCGACCGATCGAGTAGGCAAGCTGGATGCCGAGCCCCTTGTCGTTGGGACCGCGGTCATAGAACGGGTCCTTGAGATGCCTCCAGATCGTGGTGCAGACATCGAGCGGCCCCGGCATCGCCGACTTGCCGGTGGTGGCGGCCTGCCCCATCAGAGCGGCGTATTCGGGGCCCATGACCTGGGTCTTGCTGACCCCGCTGACAGCGACTTGCCAGATCAGCAAGAAACCGACGAGGAGCGAGAACGACAGCAGGGCCGCGCGCAAGGGAAGTCCGCGGGACATGATCAGCCGGCCTTCCGGATCTTGAACGATTCGAGGTAGTCCTTCGGCTTGTCCGGATCGAAGGTCTTGCCCATTACCACGAAGGTCTTGCTGGTCGCGGTTGGCGGGGTCTGACCTTCTTGCTTCATCAGCTTGGCGGCGTCTGTAGCGAGGAAAACCTTGTCGGCAACGGCCTTGTAGTCGACCTCGCCCTTCACCTGACCCCAGCGCTGCATCTGCGTCATGATCCAGATGGCGAAGGATGACCATGGGAACGGATCGAAATCGACTCGATCGGGCACCTTCTTCACGTTACCGAGGCCGTCGGCGAAGGTGCCGGTCAGCACCTGCTCCACCACCGTCACCGGTTGGTTGAGGTAGTTCGCCGGTGCGATCTGCGCGGCGATCTCCTTGCGGTTCTCCGCCTTGGAGGCATAGGCGGTGGCCTCGATGATCGCGCGGAGCAAAGCGGCGTAGGTGTTCGGAGTCTGGGTGATGAAGTCGTTCGAGGCCGCGAAGGCGCAGCACGGGTGTCGGTCCCAGATGTCCTTCGACAGGATGTGGATGAAGCCGACGCCGTCGTAGACCGCTCGCTGGTTCACCGGATCGGGCGCTAGGAAGCCGTCGATGTTGTCGGCGCGGAGGTTGGCGACCATGTCCGGCGGTGGCACGGCACGGATCTGCACGTCGGTGTCAGGGTCGATGCCGGCTTCCGCGAGGTAGTAGCGCAGCAGGTAGTTGTGCATCGAGTAGTCGAACGGCACTGCGAGCTTGAAGCCCTTCCAGTTCTTCGGATCTCGACGGTCCTTGTGCTTTATAGCCAGCGTGATCGCCTGGCCGTTCACGTTCTCTATCGCGGCCGCCGTGTACGGCGTTGGGTTCGAGCCGACGCCGAGCGAGATCGCGAGCGGCATCGGCGCCAGCATGTGCGCGGCGTCGTATTCCTTGTTCAGGGTCTTGTCGCGGATCACCGCCCAGCCGGCGGTTTTCACGACATCGACGTTCAGGCCCTGCTTCTCGTAGAAGCCCATCGGTTTCGCCATGATGATCGGCGTGGCGCAGGTGATCGGGATGAAGCCGACCTTGAGGTCCTTTTTCTCGGGCACGCCCGCAGCAGCGAAGGCCTCGGCGGCGAACTTCGTCGGGAAGAACTGGGCCACGGCCGCCATCGCGGTCGCCGCGCCGACGCTGCGCAGGAAGGCCCGGCGTTGGGCATCCTGAGGGAACAGCGCGCGTATCAACGCGCCGTCCACCACCCGCTGGATCTCGGCATCGCCGGAGAGCGAGGCTTCGTGCGCCGCCTGGCTCGCATGCTCGCCGCAGGTGCAGCCGCCTTGCGACAGGCGCCGCTTCGCGTCGAAGGGATTGTCGAACAGGGCCGTGGGGTCCTCGCGCAGACGGTGATGCTATGCCCCATCTGCGCAAGCGGTGTGCCAGCACCATAAATTCGCGAAAGCCTTTTCAATTCAGAGCGTTGGCGTTGTTCGTACGAATCACGAAATCTCGTGTAGTCTTAGATCTCGTAGCGTAATAACGATTTTTCGTAGTCGGAGCTGCTGATTTGGCGAATGAAACAGGCCATGACCTCGGACCGGTCTTTGAGCAGCACCGGGAGCCGATGCTGGTTCTCGATCCGGTGGGTGACCGGATCGTCGATGCCAACCCGGCCGCGGCGCGACTGCTCGGTTACGACCGCGTGGTGCTGCGGGCCATGGCTGCGAGCGCTCTGCACCCGGGTCAGTTGCCGGCGCTGATCGTGTTCACGCAAGGGGCACTAGCCAAGGGGCAATGGTGGTCGCAGTCTCTCATCCCCCGTCACGCGGATGGGAAGAGCCTGCGTCTCGAATACGCCGCGAGCCCGCTCGGCGACGGCCAGCTCCTCGTGACGCTGTTCGACCTCGACGCCCGCCGCCGCCGGGTGATCGACGGGCAGGCCGACCAGCACATGCGCGCCGGCATCGCCGAATGGCAGCGGATGGAGCGGATCTTCCGCGACATCGAGCGCGAGAACCAGCTGATCCTGCGGGCTGCCGGCGAAGGCATCTACGGGGTCAACGCCGACGGGGTGACGACCTTCATCAACCCTGCCGCCGAACGCATGCTCGGCTGGCTCGCCACCGACCTCGTCGGAAAGGACATGCACACCACCGTACACCACACCCACCCCGACGGGGCGCAGTACCACCACCACGATTGCCCGATCTACGCGGCTTTCCGCGACGGGGCGGTGCATCAAGTCGACAGCGAGGTCTTTTGGCGCAAGGACGGTACGGCATTTCCCGTCGAGTACACGTCGACGCCGATCCGCGACCGCGGGCGGCTGCTGGGCGCGGTGATCGTGTTCCGCGACATCAGCCAGCGGCGCGAGGCCGAGGAGCGGCTGCGTAGCGCGCTCGCCGAGGTCGATTCCCTGCGCGAGCGGCTGGAGTTGGAGAACGCCTACCTAAAGGAGGAAATTAGGCTGGAGAGCCACCACCAGGGCATCATCGGTCGCTCGCCGGCCATTGAGGCGACGTTGCGCCAGATCGACCTCGTGGCCGGCACCGACGCCACCGTGCTGATCACCGGCGAATCGGGCACCGGTAAGGAGCTGATCGCCCGCGCGATCCACGAGGCGAGCCGCAGGCGCGACCGCCCGCTGATCCGCGTGAACTGCGCGGCGGTGCCACGCGAACTGTTCGAGAGCGAGTTCTTCGGCCACGCCCGCGGCGCGTTCACCGGTGCGCTGCGCGATCGCGTCGGGCGCTTCGAACTCGCCGACGGCGGCACGCTGTTCCTCGACGAGGTCGGCGAGATCCCCCTCGACCTGCAGGGCAAGCTGCTGCGGGTGCTGCAGGAGCGCTCGTTCGAGCGCGTCGGCGAGGAGCGCACCCGTGCCGTGGACATCCGGCTCGTGGCCGCGACCAACCGCAACCTCAAGGAGGAGGTGCGCCGCGGGCGGTTCCGAGAGGACCTGTATTTCCGCCTCAACGTCTTCCCGCTAGCCGCAAGTCCGCTGCGCGAGCGCCCCGAGGACATCGCGCTGATCGCCCAACACTTCCTCAAGGGTGCCGCCCGCCGCCTCAACATCCCCGAGCCGCGTCTGACCGAAGGCGACGCCCGCCGCCTCGCGCGCTACGCCTGGCCCGGCAACGTGCGCGAGCTTGAGAACGTCATCGAGCGCGCCGCCATCCTGGCCGTGCGCGGCCGGCTGCGCTTCGATCTGCCCGAGACCGAGCCCCCGGGCCGGGCGGAGGCCGCGCCGCCCGCGCTGCCCGCCGACCGGCCGCTGACGGAGGTTGATCGCCGGGCGCGCGACCGCGCCGAGATCGCCGCCGCCCTGGCGCTCACCGGCGGCAAGGTGTTCGGCCCAGGCGGCGCGGCCGAACTGCTCGGCCTACGGCCGACGACCCTGGCTTCGCGCATAAAGATGCACGGACTTAAACAATGAAGGATAAATGACTAAGTCTCTGCAAATCTTAAAAATCAATTTATCATTGCAAAAAACCATAATTGTACTGATTCTGGCGTAATAACAATATTTTATTGCAAATACTTCATCGATCCGGATATCGAATTGTGATTATTGTCATATTTGCAGCAGACAGCCTTATTTACCTTGTTCTCAAGATGAAGTTCTGCATTTTTCTTGCTATACCCCAATAGCAATCTGGTATAGGATGACCCGTTTTGTTTGCATGTCCTCGCCTATCAGACGACCTTCAAGCGGCCATTTCCAGAGTCCGCGAAGGTCATGAGCGGGCGTAGCGGCAACGCCCGCTTTGATGTATCGCCGTCCAGAAGCAGATTATCTACATTCCAACCACCCCGGACATTCAACGAACCTACCTATGGGACTGGATCTGGCCGAAAGCGGAACGACCGCTCTCAAATCGAGGAGTCGTCGAAGGAGACGTCGACATCATCGTTTGCTGAGACGAGTTAGATCGCATCGGCCAGTCGGATCTCCAGATATCTTTCCCGCAGCTGCCTAGAGATCGGTCCGGCTCGGCCGTCGCCCACCGGCGTGTCGTCGATCCGCGTGACCGGCAGAACGAAGTTCGTGGCCGAACTGATGAAGGCCTCCGCGGCGGCTTTCGCCTCATCGGGGGTGAAGGCCCTTTCCTCCACGGGGATGCCTTCGGAGTGGGCGATGTCGAGGAGGCTAGCGCGGGTGATGCCGTGGAGCAAAGCGCTCGAGAGGCCCCGGGTCACCAAGGTCCCGTCCCGGGTCACAATATGCGCTGTGGCCTCACTCCCCTCGGTGATAAAGCCGTTCTCGACGAGCCATGCGTCGTCGGCGCCCCGCCGAACCGCTTCTATCTTGGCCATAGAGGCTGGCAGGAGCTGTACCGTCTTGATGTCGCGCCGGGCCCAGCGTTGGTCCGGCAGGAGGGCGATCGTAATTCCTGTGGCCACGCGGGGGTTCTCCAAGACTGGCTTGGACTGCGTGAACAGGACCAAGGTAGGATCGACTCCGGTCGGATAGGCGAAATCACGGTCGGCCACTCCGCGGGAGATTTGGAGGTAGATGAGACCTTCGCGAAGGTCGTTGCGGCGCACAATCTCCTGATGAATGACCAGTAGCGCCTCGGGTTCGAGGGGACAGGAAATACCGAGCTCGGCCATGGAGCGCTGCAGTCGTGCGGCGTGGCCGTAATAGTCGATCAGACGGCCACCGATCACCGCCGTCACCTCGTAGATCGCGTCGGCGAACAGGAAACCGCGGTCGAAGATCGAGACCTTCGCCTCGGTCTCCGGTAGCCAGTCGCCGTTGAGGTAGACGGTCCGGGGCATCGCGCGATCCTTGTTGTCGGAATGAGTCTCGCCTCACCGCAGCGTCAGGGCGCGGGGCAGATCGGAAAGGGGTTCGGCGCCGTGCGGCGTCACGATCACGGTCTCGGAAGCGCCGACCGTCCAGAACCCGTAGCAGCGCAGGGTCGCGGGCAGGTGGAACACCATGCCTGGCTCAATCGGCCGGTCGATCTCGGTGAACAGGCTCAGCAGGCTGCCCTCTCCTCAATCCGGAGCGAAGGCGATCCCCATCGAGTAGCCGATGCGCTTGCGGAAGGCCGGGCCATAGCCCGCCGCGTCGATGACGGCCTGGGCCGCCTCGTGCGGCGCGGAGCAGGGTCGGCCGGGCCGGATCGCGCTGATAGCCGCGTCCAGCGCGCGCAGGGCGCAGTCCATCATTCGCTGCGCCTCGACCGGCGGCGCGCCGATCCAGACACTGCGCATCAGCGCCGCGTGGTAGCGCGCATGGCTGCCCGCGAGTTCGAGGAACACGGCATCCCCCAATTCCAGGCGGCGCCGACGCCACGTCATGTGCGGCAGCCCGCTACGGGGCCCTGACGAGACCAAGGGCTCCATTGCCATTGCCTCGGAGCCGGCCGTCGTCGCGGCGGCGAGCATGGCCGCGGCGACGGCGTTCTCATCGGCACCTGCGCCGCAGGCGGCGACGCCGGCGGCGAGCCCGGCCTGGGCGTAACGGGCGGCCTCCCGGATTGCCTGAAGTTCGGCCGCCGACTTCACGATGCGCAGGGGCCCAAGGAGCCCCGATCCATCGGGCAACGGGTCGGTGCCGAGCGCCGTGCCGATCCGCGCAGCGAGGGCGGCCGAGACGAACCAGCCGTCCCGCTCCATCGCCGGGCGGACGAAGCCGCGCCGCCGCACCAGAACCGCCAGGGCGTCGGCCGGGTCGGTCCCGTCCGGGTAAGCCTGGATGTCGTCGAGCCAGGTATTGGCCGTCGCTCCAGGCAGTTCGAGTTGGCGCACCAGCAGGGAGAGCTCGCCCTCGGCAGGAACGAGGAGGGCCTGGAAGGCGAAGTAGCCAGCAGTCTGGCGGCCGGTCAGCCAGTAGATCGTCTCTGGGCCGGTCACCACCAGTGCCTCGTGGCCGGCGGCGGCGATCGCGGCCCGGGCCGCCGCCTGCCGGACGGCGAATTCTTCCAGCGGGAAGGCAGCCTCGCAGCCACGCAGGTGGGCAAACTCGTGCATGGCTTGGGCCCCCGCCTCAGAACTCGCTCAGGCGGCGGATGATGCCCTGCTTGAAGTTCTCGAGGTGGGCCGCGATGGCATCCGCCGCCGCCGCCCCGTCCCCGGCTCGCAGGGCTGCAACGACCGCGAGGTGCTCGCGATGCACCGCCTCGAACCGCTCTGGCATCCGGCTCAGGTTGAACATCTGCGTCTTGAGCCGCAGGTCCTTAATCGTCTTGGCGAGGATCGCGTTGCGGCTGCTGTCGGCGATCAATTCGTGGAAACGGCGGTCGACCTCCCAGTTGCCCGGCGCATCGGGATCGCCCGCCGCTAGCAACGCCTCGCTGAGCTGCTCCAAATCCGCCAACGCGGCATCGGGAATCCGGCCGGTGGCGAGCATCACGCTCTCCCGCTCCAGCAGGCGGCGGACATGCAGGATCTCGATCAGTTCGCGGAGGGAGAACTCCTTCACGACGAGCATCCCGCCGGGCTGTCGCTCGACCAGCCCCTCGGTCTCCAGGCGTGACATCGCCTCACGGGTCGGCGTGCGCGAGATGTCGAGGAGTTCCGCGAGGCGGCGCTCGTGCAGCACGGTCCCGGCGGGAAGATCACGCCGCACGAGCATGTCGAGCAGCCTGTCATAGGCCATCTGGCCGAGGCTCTGCTCCCGACGGGCGCCGAGCGCGGTCGTGTAGGACGAGGCGTCGAGGGTTTTCATTGGCTTCCTCCCGGGACGGCCCACCGGGCCGCCCCCGCTCATTTCTTGTTGCGCCTTCCCCTATCCGCTCACATCGCGGGCGTCTTGATCGGCTCCTTCGGCGCCGGGTCGTAGCCGATCAGGGGGGTGAGCAGTTTGGCGTAGGTCCCGTCGGAGACCATCTCGGCCAGCGCCTTGTTGACGGCAGCGTGCAGATTCGGCTTGCCCTTCTTGATCGCGAAACCCTTCTGGATGGTGCTGAGCGGGGTCTCGATCATCACCAGCGGCAGCTTGCGCGCCTTAATCGCGTAGTTGCCGGCTACCGCGTCGTTGATCACCGCATCGATGTTGCCGCCGACGAGGTCCTGCATGGCGTCCGCGGCGGTCTTGTAGCTCTTGAGGTTGGCGCCGTGCTCTTCGGCGAGCTTGCCGAAGGTCGAGGCCGAGAGGGCGCCGACATTGCGGCCCTTGAGGTCCTCCGGTCCCTTGATCCCGGTATCCTTGCGGGTGACGATCCGCGCACCGGACTCGAGCCACCCGTCCGCGAAGGCGACCTGCTTCTGCCGGGTGGGGGTGATGTCCATCGACTCGCTGGTGATGTCGTATTGGTCGGCCATCAGGCCCACGAGCAAGGCGTCGAACTTGATGTTGACGGGGTTGTATTCGAGCCCGATCCGTCGGCAGATCTCGCGCATCACCCGGACTTCCAGCCCGTCGAGTTCGCCGCTCGGCGTGCGCATGCTGAAGGGCGCGAAGGTGCTGTCAGTGGCCACGATCAGCTTGCCGGGCTCGATCAACTCCAGCTTGCCGTCGGCCGCCCGGACTGACGGGGCGGCGAGAAGGCCGGTGCAGAGGGCGGCGAGGGCGAGGAGGTGGCGGCGGTTCATGGCGATCTCCGGTACGGGCGAGGGGGCAGAAGGTGTCGGCCGCGGCCCGTACCGCGGCGGGGGGAAGGTCACGACAGGCGGGCGTAGCGCCGCTCGAAATAGGCAGAGAGTTGTGACAGGATCGACGTCAGGCCAAGGTAGATCAGCGCCGCCGCGATGTAGAAATCGAACGGGCGGAACGTCGTGGCGATCATCAGCTGCGCGTAGAGCGTCAACTCGACCACCGTGATCGTCGACAGGAGCGAGGTGTTCTTGACCGCCGAGATCGCTTCGTTGGTCAGCGAGGGCAGGATCATGCGGAAGACCTGCGGCAGGACGATCCGGACCATCATGATCCGCGGGTTCATGCCGAGCGCGAGCGCCGACTCGATCTGACCCCGGGGGATCGCCGCAAGGCCGGCGCGGATGGTCTCGGCCACGTAGGCACCGCTGCTGACGCCGAGCGCGATGATGCCGGCGGTGACCGGGGATAGCTTCACGCCGATCTGCGGCATGCCGAAATAGACGATGAAGACTTGGATCAGGGTCGGCGTGCCGCGGATGAACCAGACGTAGAAGCTCGCAAGCGCCCGGAAGGCCGCGAAGGTGGAGCGCTTGCCCAGCGCCCCAAGCAGGCCGCAGACCCAGCTGACCAGGATGCTTGCCACCGTCACGCCGAGCACGACCAGCGTCGCCGAAATGAAACCGGGGCCGTAGGTGAAGAACTCCTCCGCGACGGTCTGCCACCAGTCCTGCCATGCCGTGCCGCTCATCGCCGTCCGAACTCCATGATGGCTCCAAGGCGACTCATGCCGGTTGCCCGAGCCCGGCCGGCTCGTGCAGCACGCGGCGGAGGAACTGGCGCAGCCGCTCGCTCCGGGGCGCGCCGATGATCTCCGCGGGCGGGCCGTCCTCGGCGATCACCCCGCCGTCGAAGAACAGGGTGCGGGTGCCGACGTCCCGGGCGAAGGCCATCTCGTGGGTGACGACCAGCATCGTCATCCCGTCCGCCGCGAGGGAGCCCATCAGCGCCAGCACCTCGCCGACCAGTTCGGGATCGAGGGCCGAGGTGACCTCGTCGAACAGCATCACCTTGGGCGCCATGGCCAGGGCGCGCACGATCGCCACGCGCTGCTGCTGCCCGCCCGAGAGCTTCGACGGGTAGGCGTGCCGCTTCTCGTAGAGGCCGATGCGCTCGAGGAGCGCCTCGGCCTCCGCCACCGCCTGCCTGCGCGGCATCCGCCGCACCCGGATCGGCGCCTCGATGACGTTCTCCAGCACCGTCATGTGCGGCCAGAGATGGTAGCTCTGAAACACCATGCCGATCCGCGACCGCAATTCGCAGAGCTGCTGCGGAGTCGGCTGACGGCGGGCGCCCTCCTCGTAGTCGAAGGCGAACCGCTCGAAATCCATGAAGCCGGAGGTAGGCGTCTCCATGAGGTTGAGGCAGCGCAGGAACGTGCTCTTGCCCGAACCGCTCGCGCCGATGATCGACACGACCTCGCCCTCGTGGATGTCGAGGGAGATGCCCTTCAGCACCTCGTTGGCGCCATAGCTCTTGTGCAGCTTCCTGATCTTCAGGAGCGGCGATAGAACAGTCTCGACCTGAGTCATCGTTCGACCTGACTGATCTCAATTCTAATCCGAGATAATAGCCGCATTTATGCCATCTATACGACGCGATACATCGAAAAACAGGAATGTATCCCGTTGTTTTGCTTGACTATCGGATCGATAATTGTCTTTTGATGTTGCCAGCACTGCGGCATTGAGCTAGCTTCTGCGGTATACCACCGGCATTCAAGCGGTATTTTTTAGCAGGGTTGCCTCGAACGTGTTCACCGAGCCTTCCGATCCGGTCCGCCCCTTCGCAGGAGCGCCGGGCATCTGCCTCATTGTTCAGCCGATCCATGCGGCCGGGCTCGCGCAGCTTCGGATGGCGGGGCTCGAGATCCGGGCCGCCACCGGCCTCGCCTCGGCGATTCTTGCCCGCGAGGCGGCCGATTGCGTCGCGGTCGTCACCCGCAACGGCGGCTTTCCCGCCGAAGCGGTGCTGGCCGCGCCCCGGCTGAGGGTGATCGGGGTCCACGGCACCGGAACCGACCCGGTGGCCGTGCCGGAGGCGACCCGGGCGGGGATCGCGGTCGTCAACACGCCGGGCGCCAACGCCCTCTCCGTCGCCGAGCATGCGATCGGCCTGATCTTCGCCCTCGCCAAGGCGATCCCGCAGGCCGACCAGGCCATGCGGGAGGGCGACCACGATTTCCGCTATGGCGCGCGCCTCGTCGAACTCGCCGGCCTGACGCTGGGTGTCGTGGGGTTCGGGGCCATCGGGCAGGCGACCGGCCGGCTCGCGGCGGCGCTGGGCATGAGGGTGCTCACCTACGGCCCGACGCGGCCGGCTTCCGACTTCGCGGCCCTGAACGCCGAACGCGCCGCCACCTTGCCGGACCTCCTCGCCCGGGCCGACGTCGTCTCCCTGCACCTGCCTCTCACGGCGCAGACCCGCGGCCTGATCGGTCGGGATGAACTGAGCCGGATGAAGCGCGGCGCCTTCCTGATCAACACCGCCCGGGGCGCCCTGGTGGACGAGGACGCCCTGGCCGAGGCGCTGGCCGCGGGCACCATCGCCGGCGCGGGGCTCGACGTGGTGTCGGGGGATGCGCTCGCGCACGACCATCCCCTGCACCGGGAGCGGCGGGTGATCCTCACCCCCCACGTCGCCGCCTCGACCGAGGCCGCCCTGATCCGCGCCGCCGAGCGGGTCGCGGGGCAGGTGATCGACGTTCTCGCCGGGCATCGTCCGCCGAACCTCGTCAATCCGGAGGTCTGGGATCGCCGGCGGCAGGGTGCGCATAAGGCGGAGTTCCCGGCATGAGCGGGGTCGGCGCGGCCACCATTGCGGACTCAATCGCCATCGATCCGGATTTCTGCGCCGGCCTGTTCGCGCAACTCCTTTCCTTCAGCCGCGACGAGCCCGGAGTCACCCGGGCCGCCTACGGCGAGGGGGAGGAGCGGGCCCACGCCCTGATGCGCGAGACCGGGCTTTCGCTGGGCCTCACCCCCGAGACCGATGCCGCCGGCAACCTCTTCCTGACCCTCCCAGGGCGCGACCCGGCGCTGCCGGCCTGGATGGTCGGCTCCCACGTCGACACCGTGCCGCATGGTGGCAACTTCGACGGGGCGGCCGGGGTGATCGGCGGTCTAGCGGCCGTTCAAGCCCTGCGCCGGTCGGGCCTCGTGCCCGCACGCCCCGTGACGGTGGGCGTGTTCCGGGCCGAGGAAAGCGTGTGGTTCCCCGCCTCCTATGTCGGGAGCCGGGCCGCCTTCGGCCTGCTGCCGCTCGAGGCCCTCGATTTGCCCCGCACCGATTCCGGACGGAGCCTGCGCGAGCACATGGCCGCGCTCGGCCTGCGGCCCGATGCGGTGGCACGAGGGGAGGCGCTGCTCGATCCGAAGCGGATCCACGGGTTCGTGGAGATGCATATCGAGCAAGGGCCGACCCTGGAGGCCGCCGAAATCCCCGTCGCCTTCGTCACGGCGATCAGCGGCAGCGTCCGTTACCGGAAGGCCGCCTGCTTCGGGCGCTACGGCCATTCCGGCGCCGTCGCGCGATCCGAGCGCAGCGACGCCGTCTTCGCCCTCGCCGACCTGATCGCCGGCCTCGACGGCCTGTGGGGCAGGCTGGAACAGGAGGGGCTTCCCGCCACACTCACCCTGGGCGAGGTCGCCACCGACCCGGCCCAGCACGCCTTCGCCAAGATCCCGGGGGAGGTCCGCTTCTGTCTCGACGTGCGCAGCACCGAGCCGGCGGTGATCGCGCGCATCGAGGCGGCCCTGGCCAACCTCGTCGCCGGCATTGAGGTCGCCCGCGGTGTGCGCTTCGCCCTCGGCGAACGGACGGGCAGCACCCCGGCCCAGATGAGCCCCACACTGATCGAGGCCCTGTCCGGCCATGCCCGTCGGCTCGGGATGCCGTTCCGGACCATGCCGAGTGGAGCGGGACACGACACCGCGACCCTCGCCGGGCAGGGCGTGCCGAGCACGATGATCTTCGTCCGCAACCAGAATGGCAGCCACAACCCGCACGAGGCGATGCGGATCGAGGATCTCTGCGCCGCCGCGACCCTGGTCGCCCACCTCGTCGCCTCCGAGTGAACCCACGCGAAAGGATGCACCGATGATCGTCGATCTGAACTGCGACATGGGCGAGGGCTTCGGCGTCTACCGCCTCGGCGACGACGCGGAGATGCTGGCCCTGGCCACCTCGGCCAACATCGCCTGCGGCTTCCACGCCGGCGATCCGCTGGTGATGCACGAGACGCTGCGCCTCGCCGCCGCGAACGGCGTGCAGGCGGGCGCCCATCCGAGCTTCCTCGATTTGTGGGGGTTCGGCCGGCGGCCGATCCACGGCGAGCGCCCGGCCGACATCGAGAAGGCGGTGCTCTATCAGGTCGGCGCCCTCCTGGCCCTGGCCCAGGATGCCGGCTGCCCCGTGCGCCACGTGAAGACCCACGGGGCGATGGGCAACATGGCCAACGAGGATGCCGACCTCGCCCTGGCCGTCGCCCGGGCGATCCGGACGCTGGACCGGAACCTGATCTTCGTCGTGATGCCCGGTCTCGAAACAGAACGCGCGGGCGAGCGGCTCGGTCTGCCCATCGCCCGCGAGGTCTACGCAGACCGGGCCTATGCGGATGATGGCACCCTCGTCTCTCGCAAGCTCCCCGGCGCTGTCCTGCACGAGCCCGAGGCCGTCGCCGAGCGCATGGCGCAGATGCTCGATGACGGGGCGATCACCTCCCTGTCCGGGCGGCGCATCCCGACGCGGATCGACACGATCTGCGTCCACGGGGACACGCCCGGCGCCGTCGCCATGGCCCGCCGCCTGCGGGACGACGTCGCCGCGAAGGGCATCGCCCTGCGCCCGATGGCGGAGGTGCTCGGTGTCTGAGCCCGGCTACCGGCTGCTCGATTGCGGCGACCGGGCGCTGACGGTGGAGCTCGGCCGCGCGGTCGATCCTGTCGTCAACGCGCAGGTGGTCGCCCTCGACGAGGCGATCCGCAGCGCCGGACGGCCCGGCCTGCTGGAGACGGTGCCGACCTATCGCTCGCTCCTCGTCCTCTACGATCCCGACCTACTGCCCCGGGCCGACCTCGCGGCGCTGATCGCCGCCCACTGGCCGCCTCCGGTCGCGGCGACCGGAGCGATCCGCCGTTGGCGGGTGCCGGTGCTCTACGGCGGCGAGCACGGCGTCGACCTCGCCGACCTCGCGGCCAAGACCAAGCTGAGCCAGGATGAAGTGATCGCCCTCCATGCGGGATGCGACTACCGCGTCCACATGATCGGCTTCGCCCCCGGTTTCGCGTATCTCGGCGGTCTCAATCCCCGCATCCACGCGAGCCGGCGCACGGATCCGCGCCCCACGATCCCGCCGGGCAGCGTATCTATCGGCGGCAACCAGACCGGCGTCTCGCCGCCCCTCGAACTGCCGAGCGGCTGGCAGCTCATCGGCCGCACGCCCGCACGCTCCTACGACCCGGCGCGGGCCGAGCCGTTCCTGTTCGCGGCCGGGGATCTGATCCGGTTCGAACCGATCGACCGTGCCGCCTTCGATGATCTCAGCGCGGCGGCTCAGGCCGGGGAACGCGTCGCGACGATGGAGCGGGTCCATGGCTGACGGCTTGCGGATCGTCGCGCCCGGCGTGGCCACCACCCTTCAGGATGCCGGGAGGCGGGGATACCTGCGCTTCGGCATTTCGGGTTCGGGGGCGATGGACCTGGATCTGCTGGCGCTCGCCAACGCCCTGGTCGGCAACCCAGCCGACGCGGCAGGCATCGAGATGGCGATGCTCGGCCCGACCCTGGTCTGCGAGGCGGAGGTGTGCCGAGTCGCCCTGGCCGGCGCGTCGTTCGCGATGGCCCTGAACGGGCGAGCGGTCGATCCCTACACCGCCTACGACCTGCGCCGCGGCGACCGGCTCAACCTCGGGGCCCCGAGCCGGGGGCTGCGCGCATGGCTCGCCGTGGCCGGGGGCTTCGCAGTGGCGCCGATGCTCGGCAGCGTCTCGACCCATACCCGCACCCGCCTCGGCGGCCTCGACGGCACTCCCCTCGCGGCAGGCGATCTGCTGCCGCTGCGAGCGCCAGAGCCCGTGGGAAGACCCCCGACCCTGCCTCATGCCCACAGGCCCCGCTTCGGCAGTTCGATCCGGGTGGTGCTTGGCCCCCAGGCCGACAGCTTCACGGAGGAGGGGCTGCGCACCTTTCTGTCCGCGCCCTACACGCTGACGGCGCGTGCCGACCGGATGGGCTGCCACCTCGACGGGCCCCCGATCGCCCATGCGGATGGCTTCAACATCGTCTCGGATGGGATCGTGAACGGCTCGATTCAGGTGCCCGGCCACGGGCGGCCCCTCATCCTGCTCGCCGATCGTCATACCACGGGCGGCTATCCGAAGATCGCGACGGTCGTCTCCGCCGATTTCGGCCGCCTCGCGCAGGTGCGGCCGGGGGAGACGATCCGGTTCGAGTCCGTCACCGTCGACGAGGCGCAGTCCCTCGCCCGGGACGCGAAATCTGCACTCACGGCGAGGCTCGCCGCCCTCGTGCCGGCCGGCGGCGGTGATCTCGACAGCGGATTCCTGCTGTCCTGCAACCTCATCGGCGGCGTCGTCTCGGCGAACCACATTGGATCGGTGGCCTGAGGCAGGCCGCGCCCATCACGCACAACGGAGAGACCCGACGATGCCGACCCCGTTCCACCTCGCCTACCACGTGACCGACCTCGACGCGGCGCGCCGCTTCTACGGCGGCGTCCTCGGATGCCACGAGGGGCGCAGCACAGAGACCTGGGTGGATTTCGATTTCTTCGGCCACCAGATCTCGCTGCATCTGGGTGAGCCCTTCGCGACGACCCGGACCGGAAAGGTCGGCCACCACATGGTGATGATGCCCCATCTCGGGGTGGTGCTGCCCCTCGACGCCTGGGAAGCGCTGGCCGCTCGCGTTGAGGCCGAGGGCATCGCCTTCGACATCCCGCCGGTGGTCCGCTTCCCGGGCCAGCCCGGCGAGCAGCGGACCATGTTCTTCTTCGACCCGAGCGGGAATCCCATCGAGATCAAAGGCTTCCGAGATCTAGACGGTGTCTTCGAACACTGAAAGGCTTTTGCGGTTAGGCCCGGCGCCTCAATGCCAGCCCGCTCGTCGCACGGAGTGGTTGAGTCCGTGGAACTCGAAGAGTCGAGGCGCTTCTCTGTTGAATGTCAGCTCTTAGGAGGACCAATGGAAGCACTCGCGTGACTGCAATGGGCGCAAAGCCGAATGACCGATCTTACGCCCATTGGCGATTCAACATGGCGTGGTCTGGCCAGAGCCGTCCGGCCGCTTTGTGAAATGGCAATGGCGAAAACGTACATCGACGCTTCGTCAACAGCAGCCTTTGATCTAGCGCTGGCGCTGGCGCTATGAGTGCGGAGATCAGAATGGTGTCGTTCCGGCTAGGGAGCGCCTATGAAGAACGTGGCGTAGCCGTCCGTGTGGACGCGATCGAGATGTGCGCGATAGGCAGCATAAGTCGGCGCATGCGGTGCAATGCGGCCGTAACAGAGTTCAGCCGCAGGGCGCTCCGGAACCAGGGCGAGCGGTGCCGTAGCGGGTGTGAGCTGCGTGCCTCGGCCGGCGTGCAGCGTGGTGAGAATCCCGTACATCTCGCCTCGGATATTGGGACGGCACAGCACCGCGAGTCGATGCTGCCCGTGCCAGTTGGTTACGAGATAGATCATGCCTGATTGGCTCGGGACGGCGACGCTACCGGACTGCGCAAAGGGGGCATCGACCCGCTCAGCCTCGCGGAACACCAAGCGCGCGCTGCCCGCATCCCAGGCGATCTCGGTGCGGTAGGCGAAAATCGCCCCCGCTGTCTCGAACGACGGACGCAGGGTGAGATAGCGGCCCTCCAGCCAGGACACGCCCTCCCGCGCGTAGGCCCCGAGTTCGTCAGGGGCATGACGCTGCAGTTCCGGAGCCGAGGCCTGCCCCGTCGGCTGCCGGAGGGATTGGCCCAACGCCTCCTCCAGCCGGATCGTGGTCGCCAGGGTGAAGGGCCGGCGGCCGGCGAGTGCCTTCTCCAGGGTCGAGAGGCTGATCCGGGCCTCCTCGGCCAGCGTCTGGCGGGAGATGCGCCGGCGGGCCAGCGCCTCGCGCACGATCTGGGCAATGGCGCGGCTCTGCGCCTCGGACAGTTCGATCTCGCTCACAGGCACGGCTCGCACGGGCTTGACCCGCACAGATCCGCACGGAACCGCACATTTGCGCAAGCGCGGCCCAGCTGGCCATCCGCACCGACCCGTCAGGAGCGCCACGCCTCCGAGGCCAGCTCGGTCTCGACGATCAGGCGCAGCGGGCCGGCCTGCAGCGCCTCCAGAGGCCAGCAGGTGACGAGGTCGAGGTGCCGGCCGGGGGCCTGCGGGTCGATGCCCGAGGCGTCCCAACGCGCCACCCGGGTGCCGGTGACGCGGAAGCGCAGGGTCCGGCCGTCGCGTCCCGTCACGGTGACGGGATCGCCAGAGCCAAGCCGTCCCAGCACCCCGAACTGCGTGTCGCGGTGGGCAGCGATGACCGCGGTGCCGGGCGCGCCGGCCTCCGGGGTGCCATCCAAGTGGCCGGGGCCGAAGGCCAGGGGCTGGCCGCTCCCGCCCCGGAGCACCACGAAGCTGCGGCCCGCGACGGCGAGCCGGGCGACCGGCTCGGTGTCGGCCCAGGGCCAGGGCCGGGCGGGCCGACCCTCGGCCAGGGTGCGGGCGAAGGCGTGCTCCAGCAGCACCTGCGCCACGGCGGCCTTGGCGGGGATCCAGGCGGCCTGCGTCGCCAGCCCGAGACCCATTAAGGTGAGGAGGGCCGCGAGGGCCCTCCCCAGCTCGGTTCCGAGACGGCGGCTCATCGCGCGTCCCCGGTCCGCCGGTCGCCGACCGTCGGGCCGGCGCCCAGCACGAGGCCCAAGAGACCCAGCAGAGCGAGGAGCAGGCCCAGGTCGAGCTTCGCCAGGATCCCGGCCCCGGTCTGCGGCAGGTCGACGGCCGCGCCGGCGGCATTGATCGGAACGATCCGGGCCGCCTTGTCGGCTGGCGCTTCGCCGCTCCGCTCCGTGCCGAATACCTTGGCGAAGTCCCAGCCCGCCGGCAGGTTCAGCGGCAGGTCGGCAGCGACGAGGGGCGTGCGCGGCGCGCGGCGCGGGGTGGCGTCGACGGCCACGAGGCTGGTCAGCCGCGTCGTTAGGCCGTGCTCCAGGGCGAGCGCCAGGACGACGGCGTCGGCCGCGTCCGCACCGAGGCGCCCGGTGATGCGCGCCGTCTCGGTCTCGCCGATCCGGGAGCGCGCCCAGACCTTGGAGATACCGGCGCCTGCGCCGGCCTGGGCGAGGGGTAGAGTCCGCGTCCAGCTCCGGGCGCCCACCCGGCCCGAGACCGTTACGGTACCGCTCGCCGCTTCCGGCAGCCGCGCGGCGAAGACCAGCGGCTCGCCGCGGTACAGATCGGGTAGCGCGCCCGGCGTGACCGCGACGCCTGGGACCGAGAAGGTCGCGGTCAGGTCGGTGACGGCGGGGGATTCCAGCTTCTCGTAGAGCGCGCGGGTCCGCTCGCCGACCTGCGCGAGGTCGCGGATCTCCGTGAAGCTGCCGCGGCCGATCTCGGCGGCGTGGCGCATTAGGTGGCCGTTGGGCGCCGAGCCGATGCCGACCATGAACAGGCGCGTGCGCCCGAGATTGCCGTGGATCGCCGCGAAGATCCGCTCCTCGTCGCCGACGGCGCCGTCGGTGAGGAACACGACCTGGCGCACGCGCCCGTCCTCCGGGTGGGGATCGGCCAGGGCCGCCTTGAGCGGCGCCAGCATCTCGGTGCCGCCTCGGGCCTCCAGGGCGGTCACGAAAGCTTCAGCCTCCGCGAGCGCCGCCGATGTCGCCGGGACCGGCTCGGGATGCAGCGCGTCCCAGGTGTCGTCGAAGCGGATGACGTTGAAGCGGTCCTGCGCGGTCAGGCGGCCGAGCCCGGCCAGCAGCCCGGCCTTGGCCTGCCGCATCGAGGCGCCCGACATCGAGCCGGAATTGTCGATGACGAAGGTGACGTCGCGCGCCGGCCGAGCGGCCGCGACGGCCTCGATCGCCGGCGGGTTCACGGCGGCCAGCAGGTAGATCCGGCCGGCCACGGTCTCGCGGAACAGTCCGAGGCCGGGCACCCGGCTCGGGACCGGCGCCCAGGTCAGCTCGAGATCGCGGTCGGCCGGCACGACGCCGTGGGCGAGCGTGATGGTTCGCGATTCCGGGCCGGTCTCAGTCACACGGATCGCGTGGGTCGCGCTGCGGACGGCGCCGACCGCGAAGCCCGCCTGAAGCCGCACGGTGACGGCGACCGGGTTGGTCGGCGGGGACAAGGCCGGGTCGAGCACCGGCGGGCTGATCCGGGCGCGATCCGGAACTGGGTCGCGGGCTGCCTCGGCCACGCCGTCGAGGGAGACCGCGTCCAGGGAGGCCGGGGCGGGATTGTAGCGTGGTGCGACCACCAGGGGCAGGCGCAGCGTCCGGGTCTCGCCGGAGACGGGGATCGTCTGCTGATAGGTGATCTGGACCAGCACCGTCTCGCCGGGACCGATATTGGCGACCGCGTTGGTGAAGATGTTGGGCCGCTCCTGCGCGGTCAGGGCCGCCGACTGCCCGGCCGCCTTCGCGGCCTCGTAGGCCCGCTTGGCCGCCGCCCGCTCGCGGATCTCGGCGACGATCACGCGGGAGCCGACGACGAGCTTCATCCCGTCGACGGCCGCGTCCTCCGGCAGGGGGTACACGTAGGTGCCCTCGACCCAGTCCGCCGTGGTGTTGCGGAAGGCCTGGGTGACGGTGGCCCGGGCGGTCGGGCCGCTGACATCGACGCTGACGTCGATCGCGAGCTGGACAGCCTCGACCGGCGCGGTGCCGGCCGGCCCGCGCAGCGTGAGGCCGCCCCGCTCCGACCCCGGCGCCGCGTGGGCCGGGGTGAGCATGACGAGGAGTGCCAGCAGCGCGAGGAAGAGCGGCGACAGCGCGGCGTTGCTGGGGGGCTCGATCGCAGATCGTGGAGCGAAGAACGGCATCGGGGAAACCTCCTGCGCCGGCGGATCGGTGCCGGCTCGCCGACGAAGCTCCCGCGCCCGCCGCTGCGCCGCCACGAGAAGCTTCGCCCTTTTCCAGGCTTGGACCGCACCCGCCGGCCGCCCCGGGGCGGATCGGTACGGAGCCGGTGCGGCGCTGTGCGCCCCGCGGCGCTTCCTAACGGATCCGCCCCGCTCCTTGACCTATGCGCAATCCGCACCTTATTTATGCTCAACATGAGTATAAACTTACCGATGGCCGAATCCGAGTTCCTGGCAGGCTACGATCCTGCGGCCTACGCGCGGCCCACCCTGGCGGTGGATCTCGTCCTGCTGGGGATCCGGGCCGGACAGCTCGCCGCTCTGCTGCTGCGGCGGTGCCAGCATCCGCAGGCCGGCCTCTGGGCCCTGCCGGGCGGGTTCGTGGGCATCGCCGAGACCCTCGACGCCGCCGCGGAGCGGGTCCTGCGCGACAAGGCCGGGATCGAGCGGGCGCGGCTCGAGCAGCTCTACACGTTCGGCGCCGTGGACCGGGATCCGCGGATGCGCATCATCTCGGTCGCCTACCTGGCGCTGCTGCCGGAGGCGGCCTTCGCCGAGGCCCTGGCGGGCGGCGCTGCGCTCACGGTGACGACGCTGGCCGTGTTCCGGGCAGGCGAGGCCGGCGGCCCGGTCTCGACCGTCACTGAGGACGGCGCCCCCCTCGCCCTTGTCTTCGACCACGCCGACATCCTCGCGCTGGCCGTGAAGAGGCTGCGCGGTAAGCTCGACTACACGGATGTCGGCTTCGCGCTGCTCCCGGAGCACTTCACCCTCCGGCAGCTTCAGGACGTGCACGCGGCGATCCGCGGCGCGCCCCTGAACAAATCCGCCTTCCGCCGCCGCATGCGCGACCGGGGCTGGATCGCGCCGACCGGCGCCCGCGAGGCCGGGACGGCGTTTCGCTTCGCCGAACTCTTCCGCTTCGACAGGTCGGGTCAGTTCTGAGGAGACCATCATGGCCACTCTCCGCAACATCGGTGTGATCGCCCAGCTCCGTAGCGAGGCGAGCAGCCACATCATCCGCTTCCGTAACGGCCGGGTCCGGCAGAGCGGACGGGGGCTGGTCTTCTGGTTCCGGCCCGAGACCGCCAGCATCAGCGAGGTGCCGGTGGACGACCGCGAGATGACCCTGTTCGTCCGCGGCCGCAGCCGGGACTTCCAGACCGTCGTGGTCCAGGGGACGATCGGCTGGCACGTCGTCGATCCGGAGCTGCTGGCGAACCGGGTCGACTTCTCGATCGACCTTCGCACCGGGCGCCTGCAGGGCGAGCCGATCGAGCGGATCGAGGGCCGCCTCGGCGGCATCGCCGGCCAGGCGGTGCTACAATATCTCGGGGCGAGCCCGATCGGCGCCCTACTCGACGCGGGGCCGGAACCGCTGCGCGCCGTCCTGGAACGGGTGCTGTTCGCCGCCCCGGCGCTGGCCGAGATCGGCGTCGCGGCCGTTTCGGTGCGCCTCACCAACCTCGCGCCGACCAGCGAGCTGGAGCGCGCCCTGCAGACGCCGACCTTCGAGGCCCTGCAGCAGAAGGCCGACGAGGCGACCTTTTCCCGGCGCGCCCTCGCGGTCGAGAAGGAGCGCGCCATCGCGGAGAACGAGCTCGCGACGAAGACCGAGCTGGCCCGGCGAGAGACCGTGCTGATCACCCAGGAGGCCGAGAACGCCCGTGACCGCGCCGCCGGCGTCGCGGAGGCGCAGGGCCTGGAGGCGGCCGCGGAGGCCGAGCGGATCCGGCTCATCGAAGGGGCCCGGGCCGAGGCGGAGCAGCGCCGCGCCGCCATCTACCGAGACATGCCGCCCGCCGTCCTGCTCGGGCTGGCGGCCCGGGAGCTCGCCGGCAAGCTGGAGGCCATCGAGCACGTCAACGTCACGCCGGACCTGCTGGCGGCAATCCTCGGCGAGGTCCGGGGCGCGCTTCCCGCGCGGCTCGCGCCGCGCTGAGGAGGCTCGCCGTGCCGGCCATCACCCCCCGCGTGGTCTTCGTGATCCGCGACACGGATTACGAGTTGCTCATCGCCCGGCACGCGACCCGCGGCCAGGTCCGGTTCTTCCTGGAGACCCGGGGCCAGGCGCTCGCCGAGGTCGAGGCGCGCCACGCCCGGTTCCAGGCCGTGCTCGCCGAGGCCCGGGCCTCCGTGCCCCTGGACTGGCGGCAGGCCCTGGTGCGGCGCCCCGACCTCGACCGCTTCCTGTTCGCCCCGGAGGACGTGGTCGTGGCCGTGGGGCAGGACGGGCTCGTGGCCAACGTCGCCAAGTACCTCGACGGGCAACCGGTGGTCGGCGTCAACCCGGCGCCCGACCTCTACGACGGTGTGCTGGCTCGGGCCCGGGTGCAGGCCCTCCGCACCCTGCTGCCCGCCAGCGCGGCCGGCGCCGCGCCCCTGCAGCGGCGCACCATGGTGCAGGCGACCTTCGACGGCGGCGAGCGGCTGCTCGCCCTGAACGAGATCTTCGTCGGCCACCGCAGCCACCAATCGGCGCGCTACCTCATCGACGACGGGGCGCGGGCAGAGGACCACTCGTCTAGCGGGCTAATCGTGGCCTCGGGCACAGGCCTGACGGGCTGGGCGCGCTCGATCAGCGAGGCGACGCACCTCACCGTGGAGGTGGGCATCGAGGAGGCGGCCTTCGGCTATTGGGTGCGCGAGCCGTTCCCGAGCGTCGCCACCCGCACCGACCTGCGCGGCGGCAAGTTCGCCGGATCGCCCCTCACCGTGGTGTCGCGGATGAACGAGGGGGGCGTGGTCTTCTCCGACGGGATCGAGCAGGATTTCGTCGCTTTCGACTGGGGACGGCGCGTCGTGATCACGCCAGCATCACGGTCGCTAAATCTTGTCTTAACATAACGCAGTAGGCTTTCGCTCGGCCCGCTGCCGCAGCACACACGCCTTTGCCAGGGCTACAACACGCTCACTGGGTGCTGTGAACTTCGGGGCTTCAACATACTCTGAGCGGCTGGATCTGGCCGAAAGCAGCTGGTCCGTTTCAGCGAAGGTTGGCCGGAAAAGCGGACGATCTAGGATCGACCCAACGTCGTTGTTCCATCGATTTATCTGGCTACCAAGAAGCAATCGAGTTGGCACGTGTCGAGATCACCGAGAAACCGTCATAGCGATGTTTTTCCGCGTCCGACACAACCAGGTCACTCTTCGACCCAGCGTACGGCGTCGATCCACGCACGAAGCGCCGGTGTCGCCTGACCACTCGGATGGTAAAGGTGTTAACCAGAGAATGGCGTGCAACAGTCCGTCAGAACCTGCACGAGGTTTCCCGCTGCGATGTCGTCCACGACATCATCCTCCAGCATGTAGCCGAGCCAGGCACCGGCCCGCACAGCAGCACCCGACAGGGCCGCATCGTTGGCGATGAGTTGGCCACCAACGCGCACGCGCATGTCCTGGACGTCGCGCGAGAATTCCCAAGGCAGCAAACCACTTCCGCCGATCAACCGATAGTTGACGCAGTTGTGCGCCTCCAGATCGGCCGGCGTCTCGGGTCGTGGATGGCGCGCGAAGTAGGCGGGTGTGCCGACCACCACGGTGCGTAGGTTCCGTCCCAGCCGCACTGTCACCATGTCGCGTTCCACCGTCTCTCCGAAGCGGATGCCGGCATCGAACCGGGCGGCGACGATGTCGGTGAGGCGATCGTCGACGACGACCTCGACGGAGACGGCCGGATGTCTGCTTCATCTTCGCTCCTCAGGGGCTACGATGAACCAGCCATCCTCCGTTCGTGAAGACCCTCATTCTGTCCCACAGGTGCTGACGTCGGACAGGATCAGCCTAGTACTGGGCAATGCCCTGCCACTTGGCACCGAGACCTTCCGCATAGGCGTTGGCGTTCTGAACGATGAGCGCGCTGACCTGCTCAGGATGAGCCAGCGCCATGCGAAAACCCACGGGCCCGCCGTAATCCTGCAGAAAGAGCGTGTACCGCTCTATGCCGAGGTGGGCGACCAACCTCTCCATCTTCGTAGCAAGGTTGTCGAAGGTGTAGGTGTACTGCGCCAGCGACGGTGCATCGCTCTGGCCGAAGCCGGGGTAGTCGGGCGCAATCAGGTGATATCGGTCGGCGAGCAGCGGTAGCAGCGGCTCCCACTGCCGGGACGACGACGGATAGCCGTGCAGCAGCAGGATCGTGGGCGCATCACGCGGCCCTGCCTCGCGGTAGAAGATGCCAACACCGTCCACCTCGACCCGATGGTAAGTCGTCTTGGCCTAGGTGGAGGGAAGTGGCTGCGGCGTTCCTTGTCCAAGCGCCAGGGCCGTAGCGGTGACCGAGACTGTCTGTGTCGGCATAAATCATCTCCTCTCGGGGGAGAGATAGGACATCCTCGCCGGATAGGCGGCAACAGTCTGGTACCAGTCCAATGGTGGACCGCTGCACGCAGGGCCGTCGGATCCGTCTGCCGAACGCTTCGGTGCGTCATAGCCGACGAGCGACATCGCTGCGCCGAGAGATCAATTTTTGGATGGATAATGTCGCACCCGATGACGGCTCTAAGGACGGAGCAATTCAGTTAGCCTATCTCAATGCGCAGTTTTAAATGTCGACCTCTGAACTGTTTTCAATCTGATGCATTTACACAATCATGCTCAGGACCGATCCTTTTACCGTGCGGGAGTTGCAACCCCTGGGTGCAACCCGACAACTCGCAGTCGCTAGGTCTGCGAAGTATCCGTCGGCTTTGGCTGTGATCTCGCTGTCTTGTCTATTTACGCTTGCGCTGCTTGGTGTCGGTGCCGCTTGGCTCGGTCTACAAAATGGCTGGATTTCATCGGCAGATTTCAGCAGATCCACGCATGCTGCAGTACCGGCGGTATTTCCGACCTGGATCGAAGTCCCGCACCTAACGGAATCAACCGCTGGCAATGGAAATCCGAATGTCCTGATCTATGCAGATAGGCGTCGCTCATTCTTAAGTCATAATGCGGCAGATATCGAAGAAGGACTGGCCTTTCTGCCGCCTCGTATCAACTCGCAGCAGCCGCTCATCGATTCCACGCCACTAAATGCTGCGCGCCTTTTAGGCGACCAGTTCGTCGCCGGGGGTGGAACTACCGATCCTTCACCGCTTCAAACCGGAACACCTGCACGCTCGGCTGGAGCAGAAACCCTCTCACCAACTGAACTACTGCGGGCAGAAGGCCAAACCGAAGCTGCAAGGACGAACGCTGTCCCACTTGCTTCAGGGCCTACACCGGTTTCGGCTGAGGAGGCGGATTCATCCGAGAAGGTTGTCCAACCGACGCCTGAGACCGCCACTTTATCGTCTCCAGGTCTTGTGGCGACCATCATTCCAGACACGGTTCATCCAACTGCCGAACGAACCATACCGACGACGTTGCCGGGAGACGTCATTCCGGCAGTGCCGCCCCTGAATTCGGGGTCGACAAAGCAGGTGCGATCCGTGAGGCGCCCACAGTCAGTAGTTGTAAATTCCCCTTCGTCAGGCTCCTTTCGCGACACAGAGGAGACTGCAAGCATCGCTCGCACATCGAGGCATATCCGCACCCGGATCGACGTTGGTGGAGTTGCGCACGGCTCATTGCATCGCTCAGGTCGGGGCGATGTAACCGTCTTATCGCCGGTACCTGCGTCGTCCCCTCAATGGACGATGCCGTCGGTTCTGGCGCCAACGCAGTAACACACTGGGCCATATTACGGGTCAGGAGTTTTTGGAAAGATGAGAGCGATGTTTACACGTTCAATTTGCGCAGCCGCCATCATATCGGCTTTCGGCATACCTGCTTCGGCGCAGGAGGCGACTGCAGTTCCCGGCAATTCCCCTGCAACGTGGGAGAAGCCGTTGCCACTCTTCCCAGTCGGACCTGAAGTTGCGCCTCCTGAAGAGCAGAGCGTTTTGTCGATTGTTCCCGGAACAGGTCTTGTGAAAGGTACGACGTCCGCATTGGACACCATAGGCCAGCCTCTACCCGAAACGCCAGGACGCAATCGTACAGTTGAGACCTGTCGCAACACCATAATTGGCAAGGCTAGAAAGGACGGAATGACCGAAGTCGAAGCCGTGTCTGTCGGCGAAGATAAGACTGACAAGGATGGGGATTATTTCGCACCCGTTAGATTTCGTATCACGTATCAGAAACCTATGATGTATGAGGTACGTGAGGCTACGATGATATGCGTAGTAGATAAAGTCGGAAATATTGTCGACACTTATGTTCCTGCTATCTCCGAAAATCGTTGATGTTTGCTGCCCGTCATGCCGAAGCCCGGTCGCATCTAGCATGTCGAAGGACCGGCCAGCCATGCGTGAGGCAAACGCCAGGAAGCTCGCGTGCTCAGCGGCGTCAGACAGACAGACCCAGTACACCGGTTGACGTCGGGCCCCAGGTCGCTTCGGTCCAGAGTGCCTCTGTTTCGTACCAATCTCAGCCCGGGTCTTCGTCACTGAGGTTCGCCCTATCCCACGCCCGGCGTGCGGTTAGCTTATTCTCATGGATGGGGCCGACACTCAGGACACCTGACAGCGGAATTACCCGTACCGTTTGGCCCTACAAAAGAAGGGCAGCCGGCAAGCTCTCCAGTCAGCATGTGAATCGGCTTCGAAGGGGTCTGACTCACATTCGGTGCAGGCGGGTTGATGGATCTCGGCTTTCGTCGTCGGAGATCCTGTCATGTCTCGCAGTTTGCATGCTGGTGCCGTCATCCCGCGCGGCCTCGTCATAGATCATGTCGAGGTCGGCGCCGT